>CAYGHY010000089.1:0-3216 GCA_964349435.1 uncultured Oscillospiraceae bacterium | reverse complement strand
CTTCGCCGTTAAAGTCTTCGCCGTTAAAGTCTTCGCCGTTAAAGTCTTCACTGTTATCCCTCATTTTCAATACCTGCCTCGCTACCCTCAGAATACAATTTGTCCATCCAATTCAAAAGAGGACAACTCTAAAATTGTCCTCTGCCTTCAAATTTATTCACTTCTTATTGTATTTATATTACTGCCCTCTTCCGCTCATCCCCTGCTTCAAGGTGATGACTACCTTCCTGTTTGGCTCTTCGCCGACGCTGTGGGTCTCTATCAGCCTGTTATTCTGAAGCGTAGAGTGAATGATTCTTCTTTCATATGGATTCATCGGCTCAAGTGTGACATTTTTACGGTATCTGACAACTCTTTCCGCCAGTCTGTCTGCCAGCTTTACAAGTGCGTCCTCTCGCTTTTGTCTGTAGTTTTCAATATCTATGCTTACTCTTTTATAGTCGCCGCTACGCCTGTTGACTGCCAGGTTTGTAAGGTACTGCAGAGCGTCAAGGGTCTCCCCGTGTCTGCCTATAATAATCCCGCTATCCTTACCAGAAATTTTCAGCATTATGGATTCATCATTCTCAATTTTTTTAATATCAACTTCTACCTTCATTTTTGAAAGCACATTTTCCAAAAAGCTGACCGCATCGTCCGAACGTAAACTTTTCAGGGTTACCTGAACTCTGGCGTATTTACTGCCTATGCCGAAAATGCCTTTGTTTCCCTCGTCAATTATCTCTATTTCTACATCGTCCTCTGACGCCCCAAGCTCCTCCAGAGCAAGAACAATCGCTTCCTGTACCGTTTTTGCTGTTTTCTCCACCGTCTGACTCATTTGTTTTCAGCAGCCTCCTTTACAGTTGCTTTTTTGTGCCCTTCTTTTTGCGTCCATCCTTTTTTTTGCTTCCGTCTTTATTACCGCTTCCTGAGCTTCCCTTATTATTGCCCCCATCCTTATCCGCCAATTTTCCGCCTGCGCTTCCGCCCGATTTTCCGCCTGCACTATCTTTCCCTGATTCCGGCGCTTTTTTCTCATTATCTGCTTTTGTATCTGTAATAGCCTTTTGAGTTGGTTCAATGCGCTTATTTATAACATATTTATTAATGTACAGCTGCTGGAATATCGCAAATACATAACCGACCATCCAGTAAAGAACCGCTCCCGCAGGCAGCTGGAATGAAAATACCAGTGTCATAAGGGGGCCGATGTACATCATCGTATTTGTCATGGAGCTAGCCGCCGCGCCTTGCTTCCCGCCGCCGGCCTGATTACTCTTTGGCATGGAAAGCTTGGTAGATATATATGTGGTTGCTGTTGCCAATAGTGCCAAAATTAACAGTGGCAGGTAAATATAAGCTTTCTCGCCAAAAAGTATTTCGGGTTGGAATTTGGCCACCTCACCGAGATGTAGACCCAGAAAACTATTAAAATCTATAAGTTCGCTGTCCGTTAGCAGTCCTGAAACCTGTTTAAGCGCTTCCCTGTTTTGGTGAAAATAACTTAATGCTATAATTTCTGTCTGGCCGCCCATTTCCTGAATTGTCACGCCAAGCCCTTTTCTTGCCACTTCGACAAGCGTGGTTATTGTTTCTGCAGACTTGCCGAGCATAAATTTGAGGGGCTGAATTATGACCCACCAAAGAGTAAGCAATATTGGCATCTGAAACAGCAAGGGAAGGCAGCCGCTGGCAGGGTTGTAATTGTTCTCCTGATAAATCTTCATAGTTTCCTGATTCAGCTTTTCCTTGTCATCCTTGTATCTCTTCTGTGCTTCCGCTATTAGCGGCTGAAGCTCCTGCATCTTGGCGGATGATTTATATTGCTTCAGAGTAAGTGGAAGCAGCGCCATTTTGACAACAATTGTGAAAAAAATGATTGCCAGTCCATAGTTTTGAAAGGCTGCTGTGTTATATATGAATAACAGAAATTTCCCAAGCGGGTAGGCAATAAAATCTAACATTATTATAATTTCCCTTCTGCTCTTTTACTGTACCTTTTCATGCTATTTTACAGGATCATACCCTCCCGGGTGAAACGGGTGGCACTTTATTAAACGCTTCATCGCAAGCCAGCTTCCTTTCAGCGCCCCATATTTACTGATTGCATCTATGGCGTATTGGGAGCACGAGGGATAGAACCTGCAGTTTGGCTTTATTTTCATTGGTGATATATATTTCTGATACAAACGTATCAATATTATCAAAAACTTTCTAACCCATCTCATTTTTTTGTTCAAAAGCCTGCAGTTTTTTTAAAAGACTTTTCATCTCTTTTTGGATTCCGGCAAAGCCGTACTCCTTTTCAATGCTTCGCGCAACAATAACGATATCAAGGCCTGCGGGAATAAAATCTTCCATTAATCTGTAGTTTTCTTTAATGAGCCTTTTTATCCTGTTGCGTTTTACACTTTTACCTACCTTCTTGCTGGCCGTAATTCCGAGCCTGTTGCTGCCTAAGCGATTCTTCAGCAAATATATGATTATATATTTCCCCGCTTGGAACTTGCCTTTCTTATACATACGTACAAACTCATGGTTTTTCTTCAAAGGTGTTGTCTTTTTCATTTATTCCTCTTTTCGATATGCCGGCAAATGAGCATTACTACAAGTGCAGCCGGTGTTATCATCAAACTTGAGATTAAAGAAAAAGACCACTCTCATGCGGTCTTATGCTGAAAGCACTTTTCTTTCCTTTAGTCTGCGTCTTCTCAACACACTCCTGCCGTTAGCCGTACTCATTCTTTTTCTAAAGCCATGCACCTTGCTTCTCTGTCTTTTTTTTGGCTGATATGTCCTTAACACAGTTGCCACCCCCATCTTTTATAGACATCACGCCAATTATATATTAAAACTTTAATCCCTGTCAATAAACTATTTTTTATAACTTGGCTGAAGCACAGAGCATGTCTCAGCATGGCATGTCTTTTGTTTGTTTATCGGTTATTGCGTCTTTATATTTTTAATGAAGAAAAGCTTTTACGATTTTTTTGATTGGCATCACAATACTGAGGTTGCCTGTGGATAAGTAAAGAAATACAATAAAATTTGTGGATAAGTGGTTCATTTATCAATTGAATTTCCCGTTAAAATCTGGTATATTAGAAATGTTTGGAGCTCTTGATTATTAAACTAAAGATAAATAATAGAATTTTACATTAAACTATAATTGTTCACCGCCGGCAATTTTCCTTCGAACATTTGGACAGATGCAACAATTATAATAATTTGTGT
>CAYGHY010000088.1:0-11508 GCA_964349435.1 uncultured Oscillospiraceae bacterium | reverse complement strand
TATATAGAAGAGAAATGTAGCAGAGGTCGAATAGTTTATGAGAGGCGGAGGCAATATGATGCCTGGTGTGACCGGGTAATTGACGCGTTGGATGTAGCTTTGAAAACGGTTAAAGCCGGTAATGGGATGTAGAGTTGACTCTTCGGTCTGATCATTACGGGCTGATAGCATAACTTTAGCAATCCAAAAGCGATTGCTCCCAAATCTGCGTTAAGTTTTGGTAAAATTTGTCCGATATACTGATGAATTGTTTTTTATATGATTTTCCTTCAAAAGCTTACTTAAGAAACATACTTTTATGAGCTTTTTAAGGTACAATTCTCCTTATAAGCTCATCGCAGCGATTTTCATACCTTAGTTTGCAGCTTAGCTGCGATATGTTATTATAGGAAAAGGGACAATGCAGCAACCTCATTATCTTATTGAGGGAGGAGAGGATCCTTCTGGATACTTCAGCAGTTGCAATTATACTAAAAGGGGGCATGATGGTAGGAGTCAGGCTGGGTTCAAGTGTTCCCTGGCATGGTAATGTTATTTACGAGGTCAATGGCAGTACTATAAACATAGCATATGTAGATAAGTTTATGAAGAACATCGCTATACCCGGTTGTATAGCATGTGTCAAATACTCTAATGATTATTTTTCCTATTACTTTAGCGGTACTGTAAAAAGTGTAAGTACAAAACCCCCTGAATATATTTCAGTTGAAATAGACACAACAGAGGAAATTATCAACAACAGGCTTTTCCCCCGATATGATGTCAGTTTGAAGGCCTCATTGAAGCCTGTCTGGGATGACCACATTTACCAATGTACGGTCACTGTTCTTTCATATAGTGGCGCTGAATTTATTTGTCCGCACGAGTTTCATAACAATGAACTACTACGCATGTCAATATTTCTGCCTGATAATGTTACTGCAGAATTATCCGGAAAGGTGCTCAGGAGAAAGGATTTTCAAAGCGCCACTTCCGACTATATCGTTCAATTCATCGAATGCGACATCGTTAGCAACAAACTGCTGACCAAGTATTTTTCACAACTCGAAGATGAGGCTTCCGAAATATACCGCCGCTATGTTGCTGTTATCAAAAGCAACCCATAGCGTTCTTCAAGGCAACAGCCACCCCCCCGGCATTTCTGATGTGCAAGCTGTGGCGCCTATTTACATTTTATACATATGTATAATAATATATTGAAATTGCGGATAAAAACTATTAATTTTATATTGCATTTTTATGCATTTGTGTGTATAATTATAAATATTATTATTTAGCCAGTTTAGCCGGAAATCAGAATAGCTTGGAGATGATTACATGAATCTAAATGAAGTCATGGAGATGGATTCCATATACTATATGAATACTTTCGGTGTAAGAACACCTGTATGCTTCGACCATGGAAAAGGCGTGAAGCTTTATGATATTGACGGGAAGGAATATTATGATTTCCTGGGCGGTATTGCAGTCAATGCATTGGGCTATAGCCATCCCGCACTAGTAGAGGCAGTTAAATCCCAGGCAGAGAAATTGATTCACTGTTCAAGCCTTTACTATATTGAATCCCAGGCGAAGCTTGCCAAACTGCTTGTGGAAAATTCATGCGCCGACCGGGTTTTCTTTGCAAACAGCGGAGCTGAAGCGAATGAGGGCGCCATTAAGCTTGCAAAGATTTTTTTCAAGAAAAACGGAAGACCAAATAGATATGGCTTCATAACACTCAAAGAGTCGTTTCACGGAAGGACACTTACCACTGTTGCCGCCACCGGGCAGGAAAAATATCAGAAACCTTATGCACCCCTCATTCCCGGTTTCAAGCATGTCCCGCTCAATGATTTTGAGGCTTTGTTAGCTGCTGTGGACGATGAAACCTGTGCAATTATGATGGAGCCGGTACAGGGTGAAAGCGGAGTAAATCCTGCAGATGCAGACTATGTCAGAGCTGTAAGAAAGCTTTGTGACGAAAAAGGCTTATTGCTGATTTTTGATGAAATACAGACCGGTGTAGGCAGAACCGGCAAATTGTTCGGGTATCAGCATTATGGCATAGAGCCCGACATTTTCACACTGGCAAAGGCACTGGCCGGCGGCATACCTATAGGCGCTCTATGCGCAAAAGAGAATGTAGCGGCTGCCTTTGAGCCGGGCGACCACGGTTCCACCTTTGGAGGAAATCCGCTGGCGTGTTCTGCAGGACTTGCTGTGATGCATACGGTCATTGAGAATAATCTGGCCGCATACGCTGAGGAGACAGGCAATTATCTTCAAAGCGGTCTGAAAAAACTCTCTGAAAAGGGTACCCTTATATCTGAAATTCGCGGACTCGGTTTGATGATTGGAATACAGCTTTCAGAAAACAGTGCATTGGAGGTTAAGCGCAAACTTTTTGAGAAGGGTTTTCTGGTCGGAAATGTAGGCAGCAACGTAATCAGGCTTCTTCCGCCTCTGATTATCACTAAGGAGGATATTGACATTTTTACAGCAGCATTTGAAGAAGTATTAGTTGTTAGTTAGTCTGGCTGGCTCGCAATGACCGGAACAAGAGAACCGTTCCCTTGTCCCCGTTCCCTTGTCCCCGCTCTGACATAAACATGAGATATATAAGTTGAACAAAGTTTTTTATACATTTGCGGCTCAAAACCAGCCGCAAACAGGCATCAAATCTGGACTTTGTACAGCTTATGGACAGAGGTAAGATGATAAATCTTTAATTCATCATCTATAGCTGGATGGTGCAAAAATATTTTACGAGGAGTATAAAGTATGAAATCAGTTTTAGTTCTGGAAGATGGAACATATTTCCTTGGTGAAGGCTTCGGTAAAAAAGGCGAGACCACTGGAGAAGTAGTTTTCAATACCTGCATGACAGGTTATCAGGAAATCACCACCGACCCTTCCTATAATGGGCAGATAGTGATTATGACCTACCCTCTTATAGGCAACTATGGCTTTAACAACGATGACTTCGAATCCTCCAAAACCCATATACAGGGCTTTATCGTCAAGGAGCTATGCGATATGCCGAACAATTGGCGCAATACTATAGGCACCGATGAGTATTTTATAAAAAACAACATCGTCGGTATAAAGAGCATTGATACGCGGGCGCTCACTCAGCATATCCGTAACCACGGCAGCATGTTCGGCATTATTTCAACTGAATGCGGAAACATTGATGTGCTGCTGGAGAAACTTCATGTTAAGAAGCTGGAACCACGTAATCTTGTTATGGAAGTGACAACAAAAGAGCCTGTTCACAAGCCGGGCAACGGAAAAAAAGTTGTACTGCTGGATTTTGGAGTGAAATATAATGTTATTAGATTCTTTGAAAAGCGAGACTGTGATATATACATTCTGCCTGCCTCATCCACCTTTGAGGATATCATGTCTTACAGCCCCGATGGCATAGTGGTGTCCAATGGCCCCGGCGACCCGAAAGATCTGCCGGAGGCAAAGTTATTAATGCAGCAACTGCTGGGGAAAAAGCCTTTGTGCGGCATCTGCCTGGGGCATCAGCTCCTGGGTCTTGCTCTCGGCGGAAACACTTACAAACTCAAATTCGGGCATCACGGTGCCAACCATCCTGTCAAGGATTTCATCACAGGCAGATGCTATATTACCTCACAAAACCACAATTATGCTCTTGAGAATGATTTCAGCAGCGACGTGAATGTCCATCAGGTGAACTTGAATGATAAAACAGTGGAGGGTTTCAGACACAGGCAGCTTCCCATACTTGGTGTGCAATATCATCCGGAGGCTGCGGCAGGTCCATTGGATTCAGTATATATTTTTGATGATTTCATAAGAATGCTGTAGCTATGATTTCATAAGAATGCTGTAGCTATGATTTCATTGCAAGAAGTCATATTCCGTTAAAGTTTAATAATGTTTGGAGGATTGTATGCCAAAAAGAACTGATATAAAAAAAGTGCTCGTCATAGGTTCAGGTCCGATTATAATAGGGCAGGCTGCGGAATTTGATTATTCCGGCACACAGGCATGTAAATCGCTGAAGGAGGAAGGTATTGAAGTCGTCCTCGTCAACAGCAATCCTGCCACCATTATGACTGATGCTGAAACAGCTGATAAAGTTTATATAGAGCCCCTCACATTGGATTTTGTAAAGAAAATCATTGAGCGTGAAAAGCCCGACGGCATTCTTGCATCCCTTGGCGGACAAACCGGCCTCAATATGGCTTTTCAGCTCTCCGCCGACGGCATACTGGATAAGCTCTCTATTGAACTGCTGGGCACATCGCTCCAGTCCATAAAAAAGGCTGAGGACAGAGAGCTTTTCAAAAACACTATGCAGGCGATCAATGAAAAGGTTCCCCACAGCGCCATTGTCAACACACTCAATGACGCCATTGCCTTTGTAGAAAGAGTAGGCTTTCCCATCATCATACGCCCGGCATACACTCTTGGCGGCTCCGGCGGCGGTATTGCAGAGAATATGGAAGAATTTAAATATATTTGCGGGAAGGGCCTGAAACTCAGTCTTATAAATCAGGTGCTTGTTGAACAAAGTGTGGCGGGCTGGAAGGAAATTGAGTATGAGGTCATGCGCGACAGTGCCGATAACTGCATTATTATATGCAATATGGAGAATTTTGATCCGGTGGGCGTTCACACCGGTGACAGTATTGTCGTTGCGCCCAGTCAGACCCTTTCCGATGTGGAGTACCAGATGCTCCGTTCCGCATCGGTCAAAATTATAAGAGCACTTGAAATAAAGGGCGGCTGCAATATTCAATTCGCTCTTAACCCTGACAGCTTCGAGTATGTGGTTATTGAGGTTAACCCCAGGGTGAGCCGTTCCAGCGCGCTGGCCTCCAAAGCTACCGGCTATCCCATTGCACGGGTAACAGCAAAGATTGCTATCGGTTTGAATCTGGATGAGATTGTAAATTCGATAACACAAAGCACCTTTGCTTTCTTTGAGCCGGCTATTGATTATATTGTAACCAAAGTTCCCCGCTGGCCCTTTGATAAATTTGCCATGGCCGACAGATCTCTCGGCACTCAGATGAAAGCTACGGGTGAAGTTATGGCAATAGGCAGAACCTTTGAAGAATCGCTGCTCAAGGCAATTGATTCTCTTGATATCAAACTGAATTACCAGCTTGGTCTCAAACTATTTGATAACAAAACCGTCGACGAAATGAGAGAGTTTTTAAAATCACCGCGGGATGAACGAATTTTTGCTATTTGCAAGGCACTACAAAAGGGCATAACAGTTGAGGAAATCGTGGCTTTGACAAAAATAGACCGCTTCTTCATACACAAGCTTCAAAATATCGTGCTCCTTGCCGAGGAAGTAACAAACGCCGGCATTGCCTGGCTTGACTACGACCTTTATATCAGGGCTAAAAAGATTGGGTTTGGCGATTCCTACATTGCCAACCTTGTAAACGTACCTCTTGATACCGTGCTGGAGCTAAGGGAAAAATACCCCATCAAACCGGTTTACAAGATTGTTGACACCTGTGCAGGCGAATTTGAAGCGAGTACGCCGTACTACTACTCTACCTACGAAGAGCGGGATGATGTGATCGTTTCATGCAACAAAAAGGTTCTGGTCATTGGCTCCGGTCCCATCAGAATTGGGCAGGGTATTGAATTTGACTATTGCAGTGTGCACTGTGTGAAAACTTTGAAAGAACTGGGCATTGAGTCTATTATTATAAATAACAACCCGGAAACCGTCAGCACCGATTTTGACACCTCCGACAAGCTCTATTTTGAGCCGCTGACCAAAGAGTGTGTGCTTGATATAATAAAGAAAGAAAATCCTGTGGGTGTCATAGTGCAATTTGGTGGTCAAACCGCCATCAATCTGGCGGAACCTCTCTATAAAGAGGGCGTGAACATTCTGGGCACCACAGTTGAAAGCATTGATATCGCCGAGGACAGGGATAAATTCCTGAAACTTCTGGAGGAGCTTGAAATATCTATTCCCGAGGGTAGCACCGCATTTGACCTTAAACATGCCAAGGCCATTGCCAGCAAGATCGGCTACCCTGTGTTGGTGAGACCCTCTTATGTATTGGGTGGCAGAGCGATGGAGATCGTATATAACGACGACTCCCTGGAAGAATACATGAAAATGGCTGTTGAAATATCTGCAAAGCATCCGGTTCTCATTGACAAGTATATTAACGGGAGAGAGGCAGAAGTAGACGGCATCTGTGACGGCGAGGAAGTGCTGATACCCGGCATCTTCGAGCATATAGAGAGAGCGGGCATCCACTCAGGCGACAGCATAGCCGTATGCCCTCCCCATACTCTCTCACAGGAAATCAAGGACACCATCACCCATTATACTGTAAAATTGGCTAAGGCGCTGAAGACGGTCGGATTATTCAATATACAATTTGTTATCGACTCCAATGACAAGGTTTTCGTCATTGAAGTAAATCCGCGTGCCAGCCGTACCATACCTATTATGAGCAAGATCACAGGAATACCGATGGTAAATGTCGCGACAAAGCTCATCATGGGTGAAACACTTCGCAGTCTGGGTTACATGCCTGGCCTTGTAAAAGAAACAAAGTTTACCGCGGTAAAAGCACCGGTATTCTCTTTTTCCAAGCTTATCACAGTAGACACCTTCCTTGGGCCGGAAATGAAATCCACGGGCGAAGTCATGGGTGTTGATAAGGATTACCATCACGCAATGTTCAAGGCACTTATCGCCTCCGGCCTATCCTTGCCCGCGGTGGGAAATGTATTGTTTGCAGCTGGCGAGAGGGATAAAGACGACTGCATCAGGATTGCATCAAGATTTCTTAAGCTGGGCTTTAAACTGCTGGCTGCCGAGGATACACATAAATACCTTGTGTCGGCAGGCATAAACGCACTGTCCGTCCCGGGCGGCGTCATTCTGGATTATATAAAAGGCGATACGGTGTCTTTGGTAATCAGCACTCCCACAAAGGACGGCATCTCAGGCAAGCTGGGCTTCTCTATAAGAAGGACAGCAATGGAATTCAATACGCCTTGCCTCTCGTCAATTGACACTGCCAACACAGTTTTGGATGTGCTTGAACACATGGCAGGCGAAAAGGATGTTAACATATACCCATTAGATGAATACTCAGTACGGTCCTGCGACTAAAACGATTGAAACAAGGAGTAATGGCTATGAAGCATCTTATCGATTTGAACGAAGTTACACTTGAAGAAATTGAAGATATCTTCACACTGACTAAAAGACTTAAGAGTGAACTAAAACTAGGTATTGAGCATCATTTGCTGAAAGGGAAGATCCTGAGCATGATTTTCTCTAAATCTTCCACACGCACAAGGGTATCCTTTGAAGCCGGAATGTATCAATTGGGCGGCTATCCTATGTTTCTCAGCTCAAGTGATATTCAGCTGGGTCGGGGAGAAACCATTTCCGATACTGCAAAGGTGCTTTCACACTATGTTAACGGCATCATGATCAGAACCTTCAATCAAAGTGATGTAGTGGATCTGGCCAAATACGGCACAATTCCTGTTATCAACGGGCTGACTGATCTGATGCATCCTTGTCAGATACTTGCAGATCTTTTTACGGTATATGAGACGAAGGGTAGGCTGAAAGGTCTGAAAATGGCTTATGTCGGTGATGGAAACAATGTGGCAAACTCGTTGCTCCACGGGTGCGCAAAGACAGGCATGGACATTTTTGTAGCAACGCCCGCCGGCTATGGCTGCGACAATACTATTATAAAACAGGCAAACCAGGCTGCTTCAAATTCGGGCAGCAAGGTTGTAATAACAACAGACCCTGAGGAAGCTGTATGGGACGCTGATGTAATTTACACAGACACATGGGTCAGCATGGGTCAGGAGGCAGAAAAGGAAATGAGAGTAAAGATATTCATGCCTTATCAGGTTAATGGAAAACTGTTCTCAAAAGCAAAAACCGACGCTGTTTTCCTTCACTGTCTCCCAGCTTACAGAGGTCTTGAAGTCACGGAAGACATCATAGACGGACCGAATTCAATTGTGTTTGAGGAGGCAGAGAACAGGCTGCATGTACAGAAAGCCATCATGGTTACACTTATGGGGTGAGAGTAACCGGTTCTGTAAATTTACATAAGAGGTGTTTGATTTATGGTAAATTATTCGTTTATTATACGTAAGGCAGTAGTGGAGGATGCTCCTGCTATCAAAGAAATCATGCAGGAATCCTTTAAGAAATACATGCAGGATACCGGCCTTACCGACCCGTTGGAAGCACTCCAGGAATCCTGTGAGGATATCGTAAGGGATATAACGACCGACGAGGTTTTTATTGCAATCATTGATAATGCTGCCGCAGGCAGTGTCCGGGTACGGCTATATCCCGACAACACCGCCTATCTCAGCAGATTCGGTGTCAAACTGCGCTATCGTAATATAGGAATCGGTAAGTCACTTATAAATGCCGTCGATAAGCTGCTTACCGCCAAGGGCGTTAAAAGCGTCAGCCTGCATACCGCCGCCAAATACAGCGACCTGGTCCGCTTCTACTACGGCAGAGGCTTCTACATAGACTCCACCGCAAAGGACAGAGGCTATGTAAGGGCACTGATGGTCAAGGAATACCCTTAGCACAGCGGTATAACACTTCTATATCTTGCGAACGATTTTACTGACCGTTTTATAGACTATTAAGGTAATAGTAGAATTTACACCTGATTTTATCAGATTAAACGGTATAAGTATCGGTATAATAATGTTTTTAATTGCTTCAAGCGGTACACCATTAATGGTAGACTGAATTATGAGGTTTGCAGGAATCATCACCAGAGTCCTGGCCAGTGTGCCTATCACAAGAGCCACAATCGCTCCTTTGAGCGTATGGAACTTCTTATATACCAATCCTGCTGTTATTACAAAAGTGCCTGTTGCAATCATGTGCATGACAAAACCCACAAAGCCGTCAGTGCTTAAGGCTGACGCCTGAATAGCCGCAACCACAAATGTAATCGCCAAACCCGCCAAGGGTCCGAAGATAAATGTTCCGACAAGGATAGGCACCTCCGCCGGCTCGTATATCAGATAAGGCGCAGCCGGAATAATAGGAAACCTTACGAATAGCATGAGTACGATTGACAGCGCTGCCAAAACTGCCAATGTCACCATTTTTTTAACTTCAATCTTCATTTTACATGACCTCCTTAATATTAAATTGCCGCATCACTGCTATTCTAGCAATGACACAAAAATTCCCTGGAATATAATCCCAGGGAATGCTAAAGGCGCACACTTGCATCTTCTTTCATCCAGACTTTACTGTCGGCCCCGGAATCACACCAGGTCTGCTTTCGCTCGCGGGCTAACGGCTTTCGCCATATTACCGCCGGTAGGGAATCTCGCCCTGCCCTGAAGATTATATTTAGTTTCACAAATCATAGTAACATCAATGGCTTGTCAGTGTCAACAACAATTTTTTTCCGGCAAAGTATCGACCACGGTTTTCCAAATCTATTCATAGGTTTTAAACCCTTCACCCAGCACCTCTGTAACATCGCTGAGTATAATAAATGCAGTCGGATCGATTTTCTTTACCAAGGCCTTCAGTACCGGCAGTTGTCCACGCTGAATGATGCAATAGAGCACTCGCTTATCCTTTCCTGTGTACATACCGGTTCCGTTCAGCGCCGTTACGCCTCTGTCCAACTCCTTCAGTATATCCCGGGCAATATCATCTGCGTAGTCAGAAATTATATAAACCGCCTTTGCATAATTCACACCCTCAAGTATAATATCAATAATCTTCGAAGAAATATAAAGAGCCAGTATGGCATAGAGTGCCAGTAAAAAGCTGTTAAACGCAACTGCTGCAAATATGATTACAACCGAATCTATTAAAAGTAAAATCTTGCCTATTGTCATTCCTGGAACAAAATGGTGCAGTATTCTGGCAGCAAGGTCGGTTCCCCCTGTGGTCGCTCCTGATATGAAAACCATTCCGAGACCGAGACCCATAAAGAAGCCGCCGAATATGGAATACAGCAGATAATCGGGACTTGCAGCCAGTTTTTCTAGGACAAATTGTGCGTTTAATCTGTTTGTAAGGGGCTCCAACAGATCTACTACTACAGATAGGAAGATGGTACTGAAAAACGTTCGAATAATAAACCGTCCTCCTATGCTTTTCATTCCGAATATAAAAAGCGGGATGTTCAATATAAACATGATGGCACCGACAGAAAATCTTTCCCCGGTTAGGTAATAGAGTACTGTAGAGATGCCTGTCACACCACCTGGAGCAATCTTATGCGGAATAAAAAAGATGTTTATAGCCGCTGCTGTTATGATAGAACCCAGTATAATCCATAAATAGTCCTTCAGACTTCTTATAAACCTCTCACTCATTTTTTTATGCATGTTCCGCCTCATTCAAACAAATTCATTTTATACCGGAGTGTACCCTACCATTATATCATTTATAGTATAATTTAGCCCCTTTGTAAAGAATGTTTGGAAAGATAGTTTGCGTAAAGCAATCGAAAATATATTGACATCTTTGTACTGCTTCAATAGACTTGAACTGTACATAATTGAGTGGTATAGGAGCCTATTGATGAGAAAAACCGTTGATATACTTGGTGTTCCTGTAGACAACATAACAATGACTGAGGCAGTGACGAAAATTGGCGCCTTTATTGAAGAAGGCGGCATATATGCCATTTATACACCCAATGCGGAAATCATGATGGCTGCTCAGAGAGATCCTGAACTAAGGGATATACTTGTGAAGGCCGACATGCTTACAGCTGACGGCGCCGGAGTAGTTCTTGCGGCCAGACTGCTGGGACGGAGGCTTCAGGAAAAAGTGTCGGGTGTAGATCTGGTTGGAGAGGTCTTCAGAGTGTATTCGGGAAGTGGCTTGCGGGTTTTTTTGTTTGGCTCCAAACCCGGTGTGGCAGAGGATGCGGCAGAAAAAATCAAAATGGATTATCCCGGCATTATTATAGCCGGCTGTCGGAATGGTTATTTTACAGTTGACCAGAATGACGAAATTGTAAATACCATAAATATTACCAAAGCAGACTTGCTGATTGTAGCATTAGGCGCACCTAAGCAGGAAAAATGGATTTTCAGCCACAAGGATAAGTTAAATGTAAAAGTATGCATGGGTGTGGGCGGAACTCTTGATATATATGCAGGTAAAGCAAAACTGGCGCCTGATTTCTTCAGGAGGAACGGCCTTGAATGGCTGTACAGGCTTTGCAAAGAACCCCGGCGCGCCGTCCGTGTGCTGGATCTGCCCAAATTCATGATTCGGGTGCTTCTGGCTAAAATAGCGGGAAAATAAGTCGCTTCGCTACCCCTAACCCGGACAAGCCGTACCCAATAAGGTTAAAGTTATAGCCACTTCTTATGTAATCAGATTATACAAGACGAAAGTAGAAAATGGAATATGCTTCGTACTGAATTCGAACCCCTTTTTTTATAAAAAAAAAGGCGTTTGAATCCGATAAAGAGGTATATACTATTTTCCACATGGAGGATGCCCGATGCCGA
>CAYGHY010000087.1:0-11542 GCA_964349435.1 uncultured Oscillospiraceae bacterium | reverse complement strand
CTACCGTCAGCCCTTGCAGCGTTGTGGCGTTGGTAGCGGACAAAACAGTATACAAGGTATCCACGAAGACCATGCGCTTGTCGATGCTGATTGAGGTAAGCCAGTTCTTTAGTGTTGCATCCACATAGCGGCTTGCCGGACGAATCGCATCGATTATCTCAAACCCCTCACGATTGACTTGCCAGGTGTAGGGGTGATGTTGAAACAACCCAATCGCATGGCTTATCACGACCGCGTAGTTCTCCTGATGCTGCAGCAGCATTCCGATAATCGACGACTGTGGAACGAAAGAATGGAACCTGTCCTTTATTCTTGTATACCCCTCGCTCGTGAAAGTTGCGTCATCCAGACCGGGCCCATCGTTGCTGTAAATGGCTTCGATCCGGTCCTGTATAGCTTGGCTACACTGCGAAGCGGCATAGATTGCAAGGTTTCCTCCCTTGGAGTGTCCTCCAACGCGAATAGGGCCGACAGTCTGCCCGGCAACATCCGACAGGTATCGCACACTTGCTGTTTGTGCGGGAACAGGACTGATGAATGAGAGATTGAAATCCTCTTTCCAGCCTATAAGCGTATTGTCTGTGCCCCGATAGGCAACAAAGCAGGATCCATCTTCCATACGAATCGTGATTGCGGCGAATTGTTTCTCTTCATTCGTATCGACCTCGCTTGCGCAATGGCATATCGCAGCATTCTGAAACCGCGCCCCTCTTGCCAGGGCGCTCAATAGCCGTTTGTTATCACTTTTCATGACGCCAAAGTCGTTTAGTTTCCCGCTCAATACTGACGCAGCCTGTTTTACTGTCAGCTTATCGTCCTTTGACATAACATTCTCAAAGAGAACATAAGCAAGCAAAGAAAGCGCAAGGTTATCTGCATCATTAAATGGCACACATACAAGCGGAATATCCCCTCGCCATGTCAGATAATCAATAATGTTTGACACTTGTTTTCTTATCCTTTCAGCATTGACAGAGCTCCGTGAAAGCTTCCTGGCACTCGCCGTTCAATGGCAGCAATCAAGTGCTCATCAGAATTTCCGCCAGATTGAAGGATTCAAAGGCATCGTCCTTGTCAGCGCTGAGGAGGGTCTGGACAGAAGTGCCGAATAACGCTCCGAGGATCAATTTCGCAATCGCATTGGCGGAATACATTGGCTTGCTTTGATGCGCTGCAGTGTCGTTGAGGATGCATTTTTCAATGAGCAACGTCAGACTGCCAAACAGACTGTCAACTTGCTCCCTGAATGATGGAATCCACATCGCCTGCGCGGCAAAATCTATAAACAATTTCAGAAGTTTTGGCTTGCCTTGAAGCATTTCTTTAAAGAATTGTGTGAGAGACGCAATCTTCTCATTCAGATCTGCGGCAGTTCTCAATCTGGTTTCGATTTCGTGTATATATTGACCTGCCATTTTGCTGATAACTTCTGTGAACAGTCTTTCCTTGTTTTTGAAATAATAAGTGAGCTGGCTCAATGCAACGCCGGCTTCATCTGCAATATTTCGCATCGTCACATTGGCGTACCCTCGTGTCGACAGACAGTCATATGCCGCCAAGAGGATCTTCTGAGCTGGGTTTGTTTGATCTGTCGTGTTTTGCATTGTCCCTGCCTCCCTGTACTCGGTCGTACGTATGACCGAATCGTACTGCATATCTTCGTTCTTGTCAAGCATCCTCTTTATATGGGTATGTTTATTGCTTGATCTTCTGCACCAAGGTCGTCAAGGCACATATCTAGTGTCTGCTGAACAACCGCCAAATCAAGCGCAAAGGCTCTCAAGCAGCAATTCTTTGACCGGAATCCATCTTTCCACCGTTCTTTGAATCCAGCAAACAAGAAACTGAAGAAGGGATCATACCCTCTTTTTGCCCCTTTCTTGTCAAGTTCAAGAAGCCTTGGAGCGAGAGCCTTTGGTCACGAATCTACTATCTGAGTGCCTTTGTGCGTGATCTACCGGTTATTCAGCGGGCACTAATTATGACAATATTCCTTCGCAGAGTATAAAGATGGTTGAACTTTTAGCACCTGCTACGCTAATACGAATTCTTGATAAGGCTAATGTATCAACCATATGCACGTTGATATTCAGGGTTTAGCGGCAAAAACCCGCTACACACTGCGTTATACATGACTGTCTAGTATATTGGCAGTTATGAAACTTAACATCAGTCAGGCGGGCAGAGCTTGGATGACAATACCGATTAGTCCTGGGCCGGTGTGTACGCTGAGCGCCGGACTGACGTCCGTACTGATCCATTCTTCACACTGCGACAACCTTTGTTTCAACTCCTCAGTTACTTTGGCAGCCACCTCTTTTGCGCTGCCATGTGCAACAGCGATAGCAAATCTGACATGCTTCCTGGCTTGATCAATCACTATGGAGATGGCTTCGGTACGCGCCTGTGCGTCGCCCCTTGCCTTTGCAACCGTTTCGTAAACGCCTTCCTCGTTGCAGCTGATGATAGGCCTGAGTTTCAGGATGGAACCAAGCAATGCCGAAACTTTGCCAATGCGGCCGCCCTTGGCCAAATACTCCAGCGTATCCAGAACAAAGTAGATTTTAGAGGCTTTGATACTTACATCAAGCTTATCCAGAACTTCTTCCGGGCTTGCCCCGTTTTCCAGGAGACGCGCTGCCAGCATAGCCTGCATGCCAGCGCCGATACCGATACTCTTGGTATCCACCATGTGATACAAAAGCTTGCCGTATTGCTCCGCCTGCATACGCAGAAGGTTGTGTGTGCCAGACAACCCGGAGGATATCGTGATGATAAGCACCGTGTCATACCCATCCGTCGTCATGCGTTTGAATAGTCCCTGAACGTATCCCGTATCCGGCAGTGAGGTACGGGGCACTTCTGTATCCAAACGGTCGTAGATTTCCTGCGGAGTGATGTTCACCCTGTCATCGTATTCACCGTCCTTGTAGATGACTTTAAGCGGAGCGATAAAAATGTTATGTTCCTTGGCAAAATCAGACGGCACATCCGTGCCCGAGTCCACCAGAATAGCGATTCTTCTTGCTTTCATAAGAGTCCTCCCGTTGGATGCTGCAGTGTGCTGAACAACCTGCATTCTAGCAGTTTAGTTTGCGCAGTAAACGCATAGGCTGCATATATATGCGTTCAACTAGATTATATCCCTTATAATGACACAAATCAATGTAACAATGCTAATGTATCTATACGCTTTTCTGGACTTGGCGGTTGTATGTTCTGGAACGCAAGATTTATGATTGGGTTCAGTAAAAATATCGATAAAGTTGGAGAGTCCTTGGAGGCGTAAAAAAGCGCCTCGAAAGGCGCTTTGAAATGCATACGGTTGAACGATTCAATTCTATCTCCCTGAGAATCACTTTGTTAACGATGACTTGATTATCGGATTGTTTTCAGCGCGCTGGCCCAGGTGTTCACTTGATTAAGCAGCGTTGTCAGTTCCTCCTCGTGGCGGGGATGTGGCTTGAACACGGAGAAATTTTCAAAGTCTGTCATGAGTGACAGGAGCACCTGCTGGCGCACATCTGCAATCTGCAGTTCCCCCAGCACCAGGCGCAGGTTTTCAGCAGCACGCGCTCCACTGGCGCTACCATAGCTGACAATGCCCGCTGCTTTGTTGTTCCATTCGCCGTAAATAAAATCGATAGCGTTTTTCAGTGCCCCTGGTAGTGCATGGTTGTATTCTGCCGTGACAAACACAAAACCGTCTAGCCCATTGATTTTCTCCGCCCACTTTTTCGTATGTGCCTTCTCATACTGGCCATAAGCGGCTGGTATAGCTTCGTCCAATAGGGGAAGATTATAATCCTGCAGGTCGACAATCTCATACTGTGCGTCTCCGAGTTTGTTTGCATGTTCCAGTACCCAGTCGGCAACGCCTTTCCCATTCCTGCCGGGGCGCGTACTTCCCAGGATGATGCCAATTTTCAACATTTTATCAATTCTTCTTTCAATTCATTATTCCCTGAACCTTTTGCCAAGGAAATCGGATGCATGATTGTTATATTCGCATCCACAAATTGAATATAACCGGAATTGTTGGAGGATAAACATCGCTTCTCCGCAAATGCAGCCGACGTTACCGCGACCCTGCCAAAACGAAAGCCGTAGCACGACGTTTACGGCTTCCTTGTTATAGGGGGAGTCGGACACCTTGAACCGTATCGGTGTATACTTCCTCAACTTCCGTATGCCCTGTCAATTCCTTCAAGACCCGACATAATAGGCTCCGCTAGGAAATCCTGGCTCTTAGTATAACTTTTAGTTGCAAGTCTTCACCAGCTTTTCGGTGAAAGCCTTGTCCTCAACGTATTTCGGCCCAAATCCTAGCCTATCCTGTAACTCGTGATCGTCTGCCCATCCTGGTTGATCTACAGCTTAGAAATCCTGCCTCTATGTATTGTTGGCAATTATCAACACCTTATCTTGCTGAAGATACTCAAGAGTGGTATCAAAGGAAAGTAAGAAGAAGTGAACACGAGGGAAACATGTTGATTATATATCTACTTAATACATAGGGCCTGCTGAAAACCTCGTAACACTGTATCATTCCGAACTTTCTATCCTGAAACTGATCCTGATTGCTTCCCAGTGAAAATTCCACCATAGTAGTCCTTTCTTTGAGAAATGCGCCTCATGGGCTTGTTTGCTTTACAGTTTCCAAAAACACAAGTCATTGTGCTGTCCCAAATCATACTCTTGCACTCCAGGTTTCTCAAGCTATAATCCATCGTTTCTCTATGTCAACTCTACTCCTATATTACTTTGGCACTTACTCTGGGAATTTACCCTTGAAATATTTCGATCTAAGCATTGAAAAGACTAGACCGATAAACAATATGACAAATGCAATCAAGAAAACTTTCAAAGCCGTGGTAAAAAGCTTAAAAATCTCCGGCTCAGTTTGAATACTCAATCCCAGGCTAATAATGAGGCCTGCCGTTATGATGCTGACAGCCAGCAGTACAATACTGAATACAATCCTGTTATTTATTCTTTCAGTGTTCTTTTCATCTCGTTCCGATCTCTTCATCTTTAGCTGCAGTGTAAACTCGTCATCTTCCATTTTCTTCAGAAAATTATGAAACACTGATGGAAAATCCTTTATTAAGTAGCCATAATCCAATACCCCGCCGTATATTTCCTTACCGATTTTTTCAAGAGAAAATGTTTTGAACATAAGTTTTCTGGCAATAGGTTCTGCAATTTCCATTATGTTAAGTTCAGTGTCAAGCTTTGCTACCAAGCCTTCTAGGGTCACGAGGGATTTGCCAAGCATGCTGAACTCTACAGGAAACACAATATTATAGGTAAATGCAAGCTTGAAGATTTCACTGAATACTTCACCGATTTTTATTTCATTTAATGGTATAGACAGATACTTATCTCGCAATACATCAATTTCCTTTTCTAGGCTTTTGATATTGATGTGATGAGGCATTGCATCCAAACCAGTGATAGCCTGAAGGATCAATCTACTATCTTTAAAAGCGATTCCCATCAGAATTTTTATGAATTGGGCTTTGCGCTCTTCACTCAATTTTCCAATTATTCCAAAATCAAGAAAAACAATCGAGTTGCCGGGCTTGACCATTATGTTGCCTGGGTGTGGATCTCCGTGAAAAAGGCCATCCCTCAAAATCTGATTTAGTATAGAAGTTGCGAGATTCCTGGCGATTATCTTTCGGTCCAACCTGGCACAATCTAGTGCTTCGAAATCATTCAAGGGTATTCCCTCGATATATTCCATTGTAAGCACACGTCTTGTCGTATGTATCCAACTAATCTCAGGTACGTCAATGCCTAGGTCCCCGGCAAAATTCACTTTGAATAGTTCAGCATTTTCTGCCTCGTTCCGGAAATCCAGTTCGTTCATCAACGACTTTTCAAATTCATGAACCATTTGCGTAAAATTGTATAACTTTCCGTATTTTGTGTGCTTATCGATAAAGGAGGCCAAGTCCAGCAACACCTTTATATCCAGGTTTATGTTTTTTTCAATGCCTGGTCTTTGCACCTTTACTACAACTTTTTTGTCCGAGTTCAGCTTGGCGAGATGCACCTGGGCAATGGATGCGGCAGCTATAGGGGTCTTGTTGAATTCTTTATAGATATTTTCAAGTTTGTCATCGATTTCGTTTTCAATCAGAGATTTTACATCTTCAAAGGGAAAGGGGGAGACATTATCTTGCAGTTTTTCGAGCTCTGCTATTACATCAAGAGGCAGAATGTCCGGCCTTGTACTTATTATCTGACCGAGCTTTATGAATGTTGGACCGAGTTCCTCTAATGAAAGCCTAAGCCGTTCACCAATTGTTAACTTTTCGTTAATGTCCCCATCTTTGTCTTTTTCAATCTTTTTTCTTATCTTAAGGTAACCAAAAACACCTAGTTGATCGATAAGCGTTCCAAATCCGTGTTTAGCGAAAACCAGAATGATCTGTCTATATCTGCCAATGTGTTTGAAACGATTTAACTCTGCCATCTCAATCATAACCCATCTGTAATTGATTGATTATTTTGCAGTATACATACATCATTCATACCATTTCATAAGGCTTGCTCCCCAAGTTAATCCTGCTCCAACGCAACTATTGGGCCTGACCTTGCCTAATCACCAGTATTGCATACTCGTTCATTCAATACCTGCTGATACAACACGCTGCGGAAACGGCTGATAAATTCAGACGTCCGTAATATTGTTATCAAGTAAATAGAATTGCAGAAATAAGCCATTTAGTGCTTATTTTGCATTCAAACTTTTCTTAAGGCTGTTGATGTCTTCCTTTCGAGCAAGGCCTTCCTCTTTTATCACATTCATAAGTTCTTCGCGAATGATCGCTCTTATGTCATCCTTTTTGGCAAGGTTGCTTAAATCCAGCGAATCCTTTAATTCATCCCGGACTATTTTCTTGATTTCTTCTCGCTGCTCTTCGCCCTTTTTGACAAGATCCCTAACAAATCCCTGTGCATCCTTTTTTGTAACTTCGCCTTTGTTAACAAGTTCATCTACAATATTTTCTATTTTTTCTCTTGAGTATGCAAAAAGTCCAAAGCCCAGATTCAGTGATTTTTCAAAAATGTTCGTCATATACTACCTCTCCCTTTTCTTTAATTAAGTACTATTTTAATTGCATTCAAAGATTCGGTTATTCTCATTTCTTGAGGATCTAGTATTACCTGTATGGCAGTTCCAAACATGGCTCCCAAAATCATTCTGGCAATCGATATCGGAGCGTAGTCCATTAAACTGCTATTAGCAGAAATATCTTTCAAAACATGTGTTTCAATTAATTCGGCCAAATCATCATATAGACTGCACAGTAGTTTGCTGAATGAAGCAGACCATAGGGCCATGCTGGAAAAGTCATAAAGAAGTCTGAAAAGTTTAGGGTTGTCCTTTAGCACCTCCTGATAATACCTTATGAGTTCAGCTATTCTTTCCCTTGGTGTTGTGCCATTTCTTAAATGATTTTCTACTTCTTGCAGGTATTTTCGAATCATCATTTTGATTACCTCAGTAAATAATCCCTCCTTGTTTTTGTAGTAATAGTTTAGCTGACTTAAAACTACCCCTGCTTCATCGGCAATGTTACGTAAAGATACATTTGCGTATCCTTTTGATGAGATACATTCGAATGCTGCATTCAATATCATTTCAGATTGGTTTGTTCTTCCCATGTTTTTCACGTTTTTCAATCACCGCCTAATAAATCGTACATCCGATTTATTAGATTTACTATAACACTGCTTTTTCAATAAATCAACTCCCCGCGTTGCCTCATGTGATTGGCTCATCCAAAGCCCCTCATCCAAAGCGTCAACAAAATAGTTGCCGAGAATGATTCGTTACCCCAGATAAGAAAGATACCGCACCATGGTATCAGAGTGGAGGTGCCGTCTTGTACAGATAAGATTCTGGTTCAACAACCGCCTGTCTACTTTTAATCCTTTCAATCTCCATGTATACTTGAGAAAGCCAACGTCTGAGTATTTATCCAGCGAATATATGGTGGGGATGAGAGAAAAGTATTCCTGGTCACCTAATTCTTCAAGGTGAATATATGTGGGCATAATGTAAAAAGCCTGTGCATCAGGATTCTCCCGTCACCATTTCGGTTTTCGCCGTATCCAGTGCGATTCGGATGACCTTGTCCATATCGTCATATTGAAAGGTTCCGAGCCTTCCGCCAAAGATAACACTCGGTGTTTCTTTCGCCAAAGCTGCATACTGTCTGTACAAACCCACATTCTTCTCATCTCTGATTGGATAGTATGGTTCCATTCCCGGCTTCCACTCACAAGGGTATTCACGGCTGATGACCGTTTTGGGCTGTGTTCCGAACTCAAAATGCTTGTGTTCAATAATGCGGGTAAAGGGCATAGTTTGATCGGTATAATTAACAACGGCATTCCCCTGCCAATTATCACAATCCATGATTTCGTGCTTAAGCTTTATTGTGCGGTATTCAAGATGACCAAGGCGAAACCCAAAGAACTCATCAATCGCGCCCGAGTAAATCGTTTTCATAGCAATATGCGGATGTTTTTTAATGAAATCAGCGTAATCCGTTCCCAGCAGCACATCTGCGCCTGTCAGCATTTTCCAAGCCATCTCGTCATACCCGCCGATCGGGATTCCCTGGTAGGTGTCATTGAAGTAGTTGTTGTCATATGTAAAGCGCAGCGGAAGCCGCCGGATGATGGACGGGGGTAGCATCGTGCACGGACGTCCCCATTGCTTTTCCGTGTAGCCGAGGATCAGCTTTTCATATATGTCCCGCCCCACCAATCTGATAGCCTGTTGCTCCAGATTGACCGGGGTTTCCGCTGTATATTCAGCCGTCTGTTCCGCAATAATGGCCTTCGCCTGCCGGGGCGTTTGGATGTTCCATAGTTTTGCAAAGGTATTCATGTTGAACGGCAGATTGTAGACTTCATCTTGATATATGGCAATGGGTGCGTTTACAAAGTGATTGAATGTTGCATATTGGTTTACGTATGCCCACACCTCGGCATCGGATGTATGGAAAATATGGGGTCCATACTGGTGTACACGTATCGCTTCAATTTCCTCGCAATGCGCGTTTCCGGCAACATGTGATCGCCTATCTAGGACTAGACAGCTTTTTCCGCGTGCGGTCATTTGTTGTGAGAAGGAACAACCAAAAAAGCCAGCGCCTACAATCAGGTAATCATACTGCGTCCTCATTAACCAAACCCTTTCAGTAAATCACCCCAGAACATAATATGGCCGTATGGTTAGTTGAAGCCCACAATAGCACGGGCAACCCTGTACCCCCACAACGAAAACTTTCGCCAAAGGATACCTTCATGTTTCAGGATAAAGCCAAATATGGACTTTCTGGTGAAATACCCGTAGAACCAGGGGTCTGTTTCTTGCACCAAATCTAGCAATTCGCGCTTTTTTTGGAGGTATTGCGGAGTTCCGCCCTTGTTCAACAGCATCAGAGAAGTAGCCGTGACCATCGCCAGACACCTGCGCAGGTATTTCTGCAATTTGGCAGGCTTCAGATTCTTTATATCGTGTCCCTTCAACATCAGCTTGTTTACATATATGTACTGGTCAATGCGCCTCAGCAGCACCTGTTCATTGACAGACTGGTCTTCACGCCCAATGAAATAACGATACAAGTCAACGTCCAGGTACAGAAGCGTCTTTACGTGCGGCAAAGGCATGTAAACGAAAAGAGCATCAACATAGAACGTGTGGAGCGGCAGTTCAAGGTTGCATTCGCGAAGCAATTCAGTGCGGTAGATCGCTGAATGCATGTGAAGATATTGGTGTGGGAGAAAGCTGCGCATTTCATCCCAGGTGCAAACCTTCCTTTTTGGGAATACGTTCCCGTAGCGGATGACCGTTTTGTGATTTACACCCGATTTGTCATATGTGTAATTGCAGATGAGTAAATCTACTGACTCCTGCTTGTTATCTAGCGCAGCTATTGTCCCAACCACCTCACCCAGTGCATTTTTATCAAGTCGGTCATCCGAATCCACCACCTTGAAGTATATGCCCGTAGCATGGCGAAGGCCGGTCATCACGGCCGCGCCGTGCCCCCCATTCTCCTGATGGATAGCGCGCACCATACTGGGATATGCAGCCTGATACTCATCCGCGATGCTACCCGTTGCATCGGTTGATCCGTCATCCACAATCAGGATTTCAATTGCATCACTGACTCTGAGCATACTGTTGATGCACTTGCGCAAATAATTCTGTGATTGATAACAAGGCACGGTAATGCTTAACAGCTTCAAGTCAAATCCTCCCCTTTGGATTCCAATTCATCTGATGATGCGTATAGGCATTTCCGAGTGACGGCCCGTTCTGCCGTAGAATCTCTGATGATTATAGCATGTGTAAAAAACGTGGCAAAACACCACGCATGCTATTGAGTCATTTGAAAGGACTGTTGTGCTTCACGATTCAAAGAGTTGTTGGCATTCAAGTTGCTGTAGCAATGTTTGTTGGTCCATCGCGGCAATTCCATCCGCAATATGTTGATAAGAATGTTTTCAGGAATCTAAACATAAGGGACCTCCCATTGGAATTTTTATATATTATAGCACATAATGTTCCGGTTGAGCGATGTTCACCCCCTTAGCCGAAATGCACCACCTGATGATTTTTATTCTGATACATGTGTTTCATGTTGTTACCCGTGTTCTCGTAAGGAAGATAACAGTCAATCTACCAACATCCGTCACTTCGACGTGGTCCAGAACCTGATTCATCAGCCCATAATTGAACTCTATGAGCCTGCCGCGCTCATTCAGCAGTCTGACCATCTCCTTAGCTCGGTACCTGATTAACTCATCCTTCCCATCTCTAGCCCTCTTCCTGAAGCTGGCGGTGTACCTTAGCCCGTCAGGCAGGCCTCGATCATACACCTGAACTCAGGCCGATTGTTCTTGGTGCCGGTCATGGCTTCATCGACATAAACGTCAGCAAATGCCCAGCCAGGATGCTTGCGGATATAGTTGTTGAAATAGCTGACCTGCGCAACCAAGGAGTGAAGCATCTCATCTTTTGCGGACGAGACCCTCGCGTATGCAGCTACCTTAGTGAACTTGGGCATTGCTGCAATGGCTTCTTTTTTTCTAATGATAGTGTTTTCCAATGTCCCGCCTCCTTTCGCAGTGACTTATATCCCTCAAAAAGCTAGTATTATCAAGCGTTTTCAGCGATAAATGCTGCCTTTGGGTAGGCTATATCTTTCAGCGGTCAATGATTCGATTTCATGCAAGTCTTGATCGGTAATGATGTCCTTCTCTAACCAATTCCTGAAAGTTGACATTGCCGTAAGGTAATGGACAAGTGCCGTTCCTTGCTCATGACTTCCCCGCCTTCGATTTACCGTAACAGGCGCTAGTACAGTATTTCCGCTCGCGCTTTCCGTAAGCCGCGAAGTACCTGCCACAAGCCTGGCAAGCGAATAGCCGGGTATTCTTCCGGTTCAGTGCTGCCGGATGCTTATTCCACCATGCCATGCGGCACCTGTCTGAGCAGAACTTCTTA
>CAYGHY010000086.1:0-11769 GCA_964349435.1 uncultured Oscillospiraceae bacterium | reverse complement strand
TAATTATAGTATAATCATAGAATCGGATATAAATAGTTTTATATCTGAAATTGATGACTTGATCCACTGAAAAAAAGGAGTGTGTGTAATGAATTATTTTCTGACGGAAGAACAACAAATGATCAAGGAGCTTTCTGCAAGGATAGCCGATGAAAAAATTGCGCCGGTAGCCATTCAGTATGATGAAGAAGGTATATTCCCCCATGATATCATTAAGATTCTTGCCGACGCTGATTTGTGCGGTGTTTATATACCCGAGGAGTATGGAGGGCTAGGTGGCGGCATTCTTGAAATGGCGCTTGTGGTTGAAGAGCTGAGCCGCGCTTGTGGCGGAATTTCCCTGGCGTTTGCAGGAACGGGGCTTGGAACCTTCCCGATAATCCTTTTTGGTAACGAAGATCAAAAAAAGAAGTACCTTCCTGATATCGCCGCAGGTAAAAAGCTTGCCGCCTTCGGCATCACCGAAGCCAATGCAGGCAGCGATGCCGCCGGCATACAGACCACAGCCGTAATTGACGGAGATGAATATGTGCTCAACGGAACGAAGCAGTGGATTACAAATGGCGGAGAAGCCGAAGTATATACAGTAATTGCCTGCACCAACAGGAGCAGGGGAGCCAGAGGGTTTTCCGCTTTTATTGTTGAGAAGGGCACCCCAGGGTTTTCCTTTGGTAAAAAAGAAAACAAAATGGGTATCAGGGCGTCCAGCACAAGAGAGCTTGTTTTTGAAAACTGCAGAATACCCAGAGAAAATCTCCTGTCAAGGGAAGGTATGGGTTTTATCGTAGCAATGAAAACTCTCGACAGAACAAGACCGGGAGTTGCAGCGCAAGCGCTTGGAATTGCTCAGGGGGCATTTGAAGATGCTGTAAAGTATTCGAAGCAAAGAGTGCAGTTTAGTCAGCCAATATCATCGTTCCAAGCTGTTCAGCATATTTTGGCGGATATGGCAATTCAGATAGAAGCTGCAAGATCTCTGGTCTACCAGACCTGCCGCTATATTGACAGCGGCGCTAAGGAATTTTCCAAAGAGTCGGCAATGTGCAAGGTCTTTGCTTCCGATACTGCAATGAAGGTAACAACCGATGCAGTTCAGGTTCTTGGCGGTTATGGATATATGAAGGAATATCCCGTGGAGAAAAGGATGAGGGATGCAAAAATTACGCAGATATATGAAGGTACAAATCAGATCCAAAGAAATGTCATCGCTTTGGAACTCATAAAAGAATCTTCAAAGAAATAAAACCAGCTTCATTTAATAGCTTTTGCATCATTACTGAAGCCATTGTTATATGGCTGTGGAACCCTGCGGTTTCCACCGAAGCATGTCATGAACATTTGGCAATTTAACTTCAGAGGAGTGGATTTTGTCACCATGAACATAGTTGTGTGTATAAAACAGGTACCGGGAACTACAGAAGTAAAAATGAACAAGGAAACAAATACCATTATTCGCGAAGGTGTTGAAGCCATAATTAACCCATTTGACACCTATGCTGTTGAAGAAGGCTTGCGTATCAGGGAAAAAACAGGCGGCAAGGTAACTGTTCTAAGTATGGGTATACCATCTGTCGCAGACATTTTAAAGGATACTATCGCCCTTGGAGTTGATGAGGCGGTGCTTCTGAGTGACAGGGCCTTTGCCGGGGCCGATACTCTTGCGACCGCTTATACGCTTTCAATGGGCCTTCGCAAAATGGGTGATGCGGCTCTGATAATCTGTGGCAAACAGGCTACCGACGGCGATACTGCCCAGGTAGGCCCAAGTCTTGCAGAAAAACTTGGCTATCCTCATACCACTTATGTAAGAAAGATTGAAGAAATTAAGGAAGGGTATATCAGATGCCAGAGAATGACTGAAACTGGATACGAAGTAGTGGAAATGCCTCTTCCGGCTGTAATAACCGTTGTCAAGGAAATAAATGAACCTAGGCTGCCCTCCATCAAAGGTATGATGAGGGCAAAGAAGGCTGTTGTAAATGTCTGGACTTCCGACGATATAAATGCCGATAAAAATCTCTGTGGTTTAAAAGGCTCTCCCACCCAGGTTATCAAAACATTTGTGCCGGTTCATGACGTCAAAAGTGAAATGATAGAGGGCGATGCCGGCGAGCAGGCTAAAAAGCTTGCAGATATATTATTGACAATGCAATTTCCCACAAATTACGGAGGTTGTGCTAATGGCTGATATAAGAATTATTTTGGAAAAATGTTTTGGCTGCAGGATGTGTTTAGGAGCCTGCCCTTTCAACGCTGTCAAAGTAGTGGAAAAAAAGGCTGTAATACTTGAAAATTGCACTCTTTGCGGAGCATGTGTCTCTTCCTGCAAGTTTAAGGCTATTAAATTTGAAAAGGATGGGGTGGGAGCTTCTGCAGATATTTCACTTTATAGGAATGTATGGGTGTTTGCAGAACAAAGAAACGGGGAAGCTGTAAATGTCTCACTCGAATTGCTGGGAGAAGGCAGAAAGCTGGCAAACCAGCTCAATGTCAAGCTGGCGGCAGTACTTATGGGTGACAATGTGGAAGAGGCTGCAAAGAAACTTATTTCTTACGGAGCCGACGAGGTATATCTGATTGACGATCCTTCCTTAAAGAATTTTAATGATGAATCCTATGCAGATATTTTTGTTCAGCTAATAAGCAGATATAAGCCTGAAATAGTGCTAATGGGAGCCACAACATATGGCCGTTCACTTGCTCCAAGAGCAGCATCAAGGTTGGATACCGGTCTTACGGCAGATTGCACGAAGCTGGAAATCGATATGGAGAAAAGATTGCTTCTTCAGACGCGCCCGGCATTTGGCGGCAACCTGATGGCTACTATCATATGTCCGGATCATAGACCGCAGATGTGCACAGTAAGACCAAAAGTTATGAAAGTCCTTGAACAGGACATGTCAAGAATAGGAGAAATCATTCAGCCGGAAGTTATAATACCCGAGGATGTAAAAGTCAGGGTAGTCGATATAGACAACACATCGTGTGAAAAAGTGAATCTTACGGAAGCCGATATTATAGTATCTGGCGGCAGAGGCCTTGGTGACCCCAAGAATTTTGCGTTAGTTGAAGAATTGGCAAGTGTTCTGGGCGGCGCAGTAGGAGCCTCCCGTGCAACTGTCGATGCGGGCTGGATCGAATACAGCCATCAGGTAGGGCAGACCGGCAAAACCGTCGGCCCCAAGGTATACTTTGCATGCGGCATATCCGGCGCAGTACAGCACCTTGCCGGGATGTCTTCTTCAGATACAATAATAGCCATAAACAAAAACCCTGAGGCTCCGATATTCAAAGTAGCAACTTTCGGCATAGTCGGCGATGTGCTTGAAGTGCTTCCGGCATTAATCGCAGAATTCAAGAAAAGGCTTGGATAAAGGCAGCGGCATTGATAATTTCATGGCATTAGTGCTGCCTGGTATTCTGAGCACTTTCAACATTATAATACTAAAAACCCTTTTCAACAATCTGCCTGAGAGCCTGGGAGAGGCAGCATACGTAGTACTGACAGATCGGCAACGAATTTAGAGATCAATGCTGTAGTATTAGTGTTTATTTAGCTGCAGCATTAGTGTTTATTCATAATAGCTGCGGAGTATGATAAAATAATGAAGGCTGGTACTCTGTCAGTCTTAAAACATATATTATCCCCGAGGAAAATTATTGCAGGACAAGGCTGAGGCTTGAGGAATGCTGACCGTTTTGGGGGAAATGCAAATTTAAGAGCGAAGCTCAAGCCGAGGGAAGGGAATATATGGTAGCTATTATCCGACCGCCTGAGAGCGTTTTGAATATATTAAGAATTTTCAAGAGAAATGGCTATGACGCCTATGCCGTAGGAGGGTGCATCAGAGACTCGATACTGGGCAAAGTGCCAAAGGATTGGGACATCACAACAAATGCACTGCCGTCGGCAATAAAGGAGCTTTTTGAAAAAACCGTTGACACAGGGCTAAAACATGGCACTGTTACTGTCATGCATGAGAATGAAGCTTTTGAAGTCACCACCTTCCGTATTGACGGCGGATATGAAGACAGCAGGCATCCCAGCCAAGTTGAATTTACAGCGCAGCTGGAGGAAGACTTGTGCCGCAGGGATTTTACCATGAATGCTCTGGCATGGAATGAAGAAAGAGGCATTGTTGACCCCTTCGGAGGAATGGAGGATACCGCTGCCGGACTTATCAGGACTGTGGGCAGCCCGGAGAAGAGGTTTCAGGAGGATGCACTCCGAATGCTGAGGGCTATAAGGTTTGCTGCCCAATTGGGATTTAGAATACATGACGGCACACTAAGGGCTATCTGCCAAAATTGCAGTCTTATCAGCAATGTCAGCAGTGAGAGAATCAGGGAAGAACTGACCGCAACACTGACTGCGGATCATCCCATGAAATTTCTGCTATTGAGGGAAACGAGCCTGATGAAGCTGATTTTACCGGAATTTGAGGTCTGTTTCAACACGCCCCAGCACAATCCTCATCACATATACAATGTAGGTGAGCACAGCATGTACGCCGCAGCGGCCATTGAAAATGACAAATGCCTCAGGTGGACAATGCTGCTCCATGATACCGGCAAGGCCTTGACCCGCACTACCGATGGAAAAGGAATAGACCACTATTATGGACATTCTGTAAAAAGCATGAATATTGCCAAAGCTATTCTTGAGAGACTGAGATTTGATAACAGGAGTATGGAAAGAATTATCCGCCTCATCAAGTTCCATGACAGGGAGATTATGCCGCTGCCCAAGGCGGTGGCAAAAGCTGTGCATGCAGTGGGGGATGATATTTTCCCAGATCTGCTGAAGGTAAAACGAGCCGACAAGTCTGCACAAAGCCCGTTAGACAAACAAAAGGGCATAGAATATGTCAGCTTGGTTGAAAGCATTTATACCGGACTGAAAATAGAGAAAAGATGTTTGGGAATTAAGGATTTGACAATTAATGGACGGGACTTGATAGAAATGGGATTTAAAGAGGGCACAGAGGTCGGAAGGGTGCTGACGCTACTTCTGGAGAAGGTGCTTGACGAGCCGGCATTAAATGAGAAAAAGGTATTGACCGGACTCGCCGCCGAAATTATGGTTGAGCGTGACAACACCATAGGGCGCATGTTATAATTTGGCTAAAATGGCCGCATAATAAGGTACACTATTAGTACTACAGCGGCAATTTCATTATTATATCGGCATATATGCGCCTTGTAGGATTAGTGCGAACGCTTCGACGCATTAATACTGCAAGGATAAATTAGTAATTGCCGCTGTAGTATTAGGCTGCCTGTTTTCAGTGGAATGCACATAGTTGGAATATAGATAAAGGTAATACAGACTTGAAAGGATGAAGCATATGAAAGAGTTGTTCGTACGGGGGAAAACCCTGGCAGAGGCTTATCACAATTCTATAGAGGCTCTCTATAAATATGGTGAGATATGCGAGTGCCCGGATTATAACCAGAAGCAGAAAGAGTGCAGCATGACAATATTTGTAGAGGAGCCGTTTGGAGAGCCGATGATCAGCAAGCTGTTCATTGGCGGACATGCCGATTTGGAGCAGTATCGGCAGGAAATGCTGGACGGTATACTTGACTTCAAAATAGGCTGCGGCTGGGACTATACGTATCATGACAGGATAGCGGAACAGCTTCCCTTTGTTTATGAGGAGCTCAGGCGCAATCCCGAGAGCAGAAGAGCGGTTATCGATGTACGGGACTGGCGTAGGGATACGAGCCATGGAAATACAAGCCCGGCATGTCTGCAGCACATTCAGTTTTTCATCAGAGATTCCAAAATGCACATGAAGGTGCTGATGAGAAGCAATGATGCCCCCGAAGCCACATTTATGAACATGTTTGCTTTTATAATGCTTTTGAAAAGAGTTGCAGAGATGCTTGGCGTCGGAACAGGCTCATATACTCACAGGGCAAATTCCTTCCATTGCTATGAAAAGGATTTTATGCTTATGGAGAACTATATGAGAGGTATTGAAAAAGGTGAAGGCATTACGTATGAATATGAGAGCTTTTTCAAGGAACTGATGGAAGAGGCCAGACCTGAAATAGCAGCCAAGGTAAACCGGTTGAAGGGGAATAAGTTCTCACAATAACACAAGAAAATTCGCTTTTGTATTAAGTCATGAGCGAAGCGAATTTTCTTGATCAGACGGGGCGAGATGTATATAAAGATGACACATATAGTTTACCGACATTCCACCGGCTTACAGCCGACACTTACTTATAAGCTGCTGCCCACAGTTTGCTGACAAGCTGGCGCCTGCAGCTTGCTGAAAACCTTACGGAAGGCTTCGAGGGCGTAGTCCAGCTGCTCCTTTGTATGTGTTGCAGTGTAGCTTGTTCTAATTCGGCATTGACCGGGTTTTACTGCCGGAGAGATAACCGGGTTGACATACACACCCTCTTCGCGCAGCATCTTTGTCACAACTAGTGTCGGCACATTTTCATAAGTCATGACCGGCACAATAGGGGTGATTTCACTGTTGGATTCATAGATTGGTATGCCGAGCTTCTTAAAACCCTGGCGCATGTATGATGATATTTCTTCCAGCTTCCGGATCCTATGAGGCTCAGCCTTGATGATTTCAAGGGCTTTTATTGCAGCTGCCACATTAGATGGCGGGATAGAGGCGGAGAAAATGAATGGCCTTGAATTATGTTTTATATAGTCGATGACATCCTGCTTCGCTGCGACAAAGCCACCCAGGCTTGCAAGAGATTTACTGAAGGTACTCATGATAATATCAACATCTTCCTCCAGCCCGAAATGCTCTGCCGTACCCCGACCATGCTTTCCAAGCACGCCGAAGGAATGGGCATCGTCTACCATGACCCTTGCTCCATACTTTTTAGCCAGCTTTACAATGGAGGGCAAATCGGCAATATCGCCTTCCATGCTGAATATTCCGTCAACAATTATCAGCTTTCCATGGGTATCATCTATCTTATTGAGGAGCCTTTCCAGCTCAGTCATGTTGTTGTGATCAAATTTAAGAGTCTTTGCAAAGCTGAGCCTGCATGCATCAACAATACTGGCATGGTTTTCACTGTCGCAGAGTATGTAATCGCCCCTGCCGGCAATGGCGGTGACAATGCCTAGGTTTGTCTGGTAGCCGGTGCTGAAGGTCAGCGCCGCCTCCTTCCTGACAAACTCCGCCAGCTTTTTCTCCAGCTCAAGGTGGAGTGTCAGGGTTCCATTTAGAAATCTGGAGCCTGAGCATCCAGAACCAAATTTTTCTACGGCTTCTATTGCTGCTTTCTTTACTCTTGGGTCGGAAGTGAGTCCTAAATAATTGTTAGATCCGACCATGACAGTCTTAATGCCTTCAATTACTACTTCAGTATCCTGTCCGGTTTCGAGGGCATGAAAATAAGGGTAAAGACCAGCCGCCAAAACCTCCTTGTAATCCATGTAGGCAAAGCATTTCTCAAAAATATCCATCTTCAAGTAATCTCTCCTTCTTTATATGAGTAGCTGTATATTTCCCTCTGAGTTTCTTTTATTCTACCATACAAAATGGAATAAGTACATAATACAACTTATCTGCACTGCAAAAAAGCTTGTATACTTAGGGAGCGTTTGCAGATTAGCTGCGATATGGTAATATATTAATTGTATACTGACGTCAGCTAACCTAGGATGCCTTTCTTGTTTTTGGCAAGGAGACACCCGGGGAACTGCCTGAGGCTAACCGCAATAGCTGTATCAGAATACCCGCGAGTACCGGTATCCGGTCGCTGAATCTGTCCAATACTGCCGCAGTCTTTTTATATGAGGTATTGAGGCAGCAAAGGTTTAAAAAAATGAATCTTTAAGGTAAAATGTGGATGGAGTGAATGTATTTGATAAACAGGGAAAGAATGGTTGAGGAATTTTTACAGTTAGCAGGCATTGACAGCATATCAAAGAAAGAGCGCCAAATGGCGGATACGCTTACCCAAAAACTGGATGTTATGGGCTATGAAGTTCTTGAGGACAAGGCAGGTGAAAAGATTGGCGGAAATTCCGGCAATCTTATATGCACTGTTAAGGGAACCAGGAATGTACCTGCAGTGATGCTTGCGGCGCATATGGACACAGTGGAGCCAGGTATCGGGAAAAAACCCAGGATTGACGGAGGTTTTATTAAATCAGACGGCACTACTGTTCTTGGAGGAGATGATGTTTCGGGCATAGTATGCATCTTTGAGGCTCTAAGGGTACTAAAGGAGAATGGCCACGAACATGGCGACATACAGATTGTGCTTACAGTTGCCGAGGAGGGCGGCCTATATGGCTCAAAGCATCTTGATTACAGCCTTATATACGCCAGATACGGAATAGTCCTTGACAGTAATGGTCCTATCGGCACTGTAGCTGTGAAGGCTCCCTCGCAGAACAAAATATCAATCATAGCAAATGGCAAGGCTTCCCATGCAGGTATTGAGCCTGAGAAAGGTATAAGCGCCATTCAGGTAGCAGCTAAGGCGATTTCCGGAATGAAGTTGGGGAAAATCGATTATGAAACAACCGCCAATATCGGTATCATTAATGGCGGACGTGCAACCAACATAATTTGTGAAAGAGTGGAAATGAAGGCAGAAGCCAGAAGCAGAGACAAGGCCAAGCTTGATCAGCAGACTTACCATATGCGGGAGTGCTTCGAACAGGCAGCAGCGGAATTCGGCGGCATAGTTGATTTCAAAGCAGAGCTGGAATACCCCTCCTTCAACATTTCTCAGGATGCACCAATCATAGGAATATTGAAAAAAGCAGCAGCGGCAGCAAATATCGAATTGCAGCTAAAGGAGACGGGCGGAGGCAGCGATACAAATATCTTCAACAGCAGAGGTATCGAAGCAGTGGATATCAGTACAGGCATGGACAAGGTACACAGCGTGGAGGAGTGCATTTTAATAGAGGATATGGCAAAGGCGGCAGAGTTTGTGGTAGCTATCGTACTTGCATTATGAATAAAGAATGATGTCTTCTTATTCGGAAGGGATATGACTGTGAGAAAGAAACACTATGTTATTATACTGATATCGGTTGTTTTTATTATATTGCTGGTCACCTTGTATATATACTATAACATCAATAATGCAATTGCTTCTGTGGATAACAAAGCAGGCTTGACCGTGCCCGAAAAGGAACCGGCATATCATTTTGCCATGATTTCAGGTAATATTGAGGATTCCTTTTGGCTCTAAGTGAAAGTAATCTCCTATGACCGGCTCGTAAAGAATGCGAATGTGGATCTGTATATTTCTTTTGATAACATTAAAGTCGGAGAAATGATGGGGGAGGTGGCGGTTAAGAATACGCCTGCCGGCAATTACGTGATTATGAATGGGTCTGAATCCGACAACAATTCTTTTTTGTTTAACAGGGGGTTTAAAAACGCTCTGGACAAGGGTATCAAAAACGGAGATATCAAAATTATAGGCGAAACCTGGATAAAGGACTGGCTTTATGAAAATGCACTGGCTTATTTTGAGGATATTATTCGCAAAGATGTTCAGATTGATGCTGTGATTGGAGGTAATGATACATTGGCTAGTGCAGCAATACACGTGCTGGCGGAGATGCGCCTTGCGGGCAAGGTGACGGTGATAGGGCATGACGCCGATCTGGACGGCTGTCAGCGTGTAGCGGAGGGTACACAACATGCAACCATTTACAAGCCGATTGATAAAATCGCATCCAAAGCTGCGGAGTTTGCGGTGAAAATTTCCAGAGGAGGCACGGTGCAGGCCAACGACTCCATTGGTGACGGCAAATACAGTATCCCGTATTATAAAATAGCCCCGATACTTGTAACAAAGGAGAACTTGGTTGACACTGTAATCAAAGAACAGTTCCACAGGCTTGAGGACGTCTATATGAATGTGCAGAAATCCCAATGGCCTAAGATGGATTGAGAGGCTTCGGCATCATGGCTGAACCCGGAGATATGGATTTAATGATTGCATTATTGTGCCTTATTTAGGGCTATAACCACTATATTTCTGGGCATCTATTACCACAATTGTTGAGCACACGGACCTATTTATGGATTTCAATAAAAGTATATAATAATAATCAACACTATAAATTTAGGCAATAGTTCAACATATACTACCTCGTATAAGTAAAGCCGATAGTTTATCGGGGGAACATGTATGAAAAAGCTTCTAAACATAACTAAAAAGGAAAACGGCCAATCGCTGATTGCGGTTGCTTTGTTAATGGTAATTATACTAGCAATTGCAGCTTTGGTCATAGATGTAGGGCTGCTGTCACTCACAAAGGCAGATCTGCAGAATGCAGCCGATTCGGCAGCATTAGCCGGAGCACAGGAATTGCCGGATAACCCGACTCAAGCCAGAATTGTTGCAGTAAACTACGCAACTGCAAATGGCAAAACGAGTGATAGCGCAGCCATTACACTAGGAACGAATAATAAATCTATTTCAGTTAAAGTAAACCGTAATGAGTCAATGTTATTTGCTAGGGTATTAGGGGTAAACGACAGTACCTTGTCGGCAAATGCCACAGTCAGCATAGGAGTTGCGGCCAGCGTCCCCTGGATTGTCCCTTTTGTTATTTCCAAACCAACAGCTTTTAACTATGATAATGTATATGTAGTGCGTATGTACGGCGCCGGTAGCTACTTGGATTATCCGAGCACGGGCTACCCCTCCGGCTACAACTATCCAAGTGACTACCGCAATGACCCGGTATATAAAAACTACCCTTTATCCAATCGGTATCCATATCAATTAGACTATATGAATGTTTACATAGAGAAAAATACAAATTTCAATAATTACATTAATTGGCTGGAAAATGGTTATCACACGACTTTTACAATAAATCAGGATATGTACTATTTTGCGCCCTCAAGCGGAGGTAAGGAATCCGTGGATGCTTTTGCAAGAAGGGCCACAAAAGATCCCAACACGGATTACACAAAGGCAAAGGTAGGGGATGGAAGGGTAATGCTAATCCCCGTGGTGAATTCAATGCTTAAACGCAATACCAATACAAATGGCAGTGTCCCGATTAGAATAATAGGATTTGTCGGATTCTTTATCAAAGAAATACATAAAAACAGCTATGGACAGAGTTTCTGGTTCGAAGGGAGATTCCTTGAGAACTTTAATATAGGTTCCGGTGAAGTCACCTTCGATACAAATGCAGATTTTGGCTTGCGTGTACAAAAACTTACAAAGTAAAAGAGGGATATCGTTTTTCATTACTGTGTCTGTGCAATGTAACGGCAGTCACTTCCCTTCCGGTTTTTATTAATGTTAATAAACTCCTCATGACCTTCTCGTAATTGCATACTTGTGAATATAGTGCGCATTGCTGTTAAACAAGTCCAGACTTCGCCGTGGTAAAATTGGCTTGCAAGATTGACGTAGGTATCGTTTTGCCAACCAAGGATGAACCAAGGTGGGTTCAGGACGAAAGCAGATTTAAGGATGCATTGAAGGACACGAAGTATTCGGTTGAAATCCTGTTCAGTCAGGGTAGTTCTGCAAAGGAAAAGGAAAATGTTGATGCTCTGCTGGCAAAAGGTATAAAGGAAGTAAGATTGCTGCGCAGCGTCATAAAGGCAACATTTTTTTATTCATTGCCGAAGGGATGTGTGGTATGATTTTCATATGGATACTGTTGAGAACCACCCAATATGGGTGGTTTGGAAAAAAACGGCAGTATTACCGGAGGTACATATGAGTGTGCGCCTGTTCGGTGATTAATATATAATGGGTGGAAATCCCATCTGGTAAAGC
>CAYGHY010000085.1:0-11893 GCA_964349435.1 uncultured Oscillospiraceae bacterium | reverse complement strand
GATTCTATATGTAAGAGCATCACTTCACTTCCTGCCATACTTGCCTCCCCTGTCTTTTTACGGCTTTGCCAGACCCTGTATTAGTACTACCAGTATCAAAAAAAGTCCTACATAACCGTATACAGGGTAAATTGCTGAGATTAGCCTTGAAAATCCCAGTGTGGATAAAGGCACTGCGGCAGCACATAGAATAAGTGTCACAATTTTTTTATCAAGCTTCAAGGTGGTAACGGCCCTGTCTGTGAAGCAAAAACCCGAGGTAACTGCGGATACAAGCATTGCAAGCCAGAGTATGACAGCATAAAAATTTCCTGCCGTGCCGCTGAAGCTCCTGAGTATGGCTAGTAAGGGAAGCTCTTTTTCAAATGCGGCGGGGTAGAATAGAAATATTGCCGCATTGATTATAAGTGCAGAAAAGCAAAGCAGCATACCTCCCAGGATTCCACCCATTCTTGCGGTTCTGCGTGTCTTAAGGTAGGGTAACAGGCTGCACATCATGACAATGGCTAATATGCTGTTGTAACTGACATAAAGCAAGGATGAAAAAAACCAGTTCCCGGATAGTCGTGCAAAAAACCAGGAAAGCTTAACAACTTCTCTGTCACCAAAAATGATGATGTAAATCCCCGCAAGCATTATCCCTATGAGCAGTAAAGGGGTAACAAAAGTGCTTAAAGCAACAATTCCCTTGATATTGGTTAATATCAGCGCCATAGATAGCAGTCCCATAATAAGCACAGCATACCCGAAAGGAATTCCCAGCTTTTCTGAGAGCACATTGCCGGAACCGGCTATCATAATGCAGAAAAGAAATAGCATGAACAGCGTCACTGTTATTTCAAGAAGCCAGCCTGCATGCCATCCAACAGCCGGGAAAATAAACTCCTCATAGTTTCTGATACGCTCACTGTAGACTTTTTCGAGGACAAAACAGCCTATCGCAGCAAATAGGAGGCCTGCAAACAAAATTCCATAAAAGCCCCCTGTTTTATAAATGGAGAAAAATTGCATAATCTCCTGTCCCGATGCGAAACCGGCTCCTATAATGCTCGCAGCGTAGATGCAAGCTACTTTTATTACATTTTTCAATTCATCTGCCATAAAAAAAACAGCCCCAAACACAGAATCAAGCTAGTTCATTCTATGTCGGAGCTGTTTCCTAAATGACTTTCGGACTCGGGTGGGTCAAAACTTATTTGGCAAGGAAATCCATCATTTTCTTGTGCGCATTCTTCATACCCACCACACCATAATCAAGCTTGTTTTTCTTGACCAAGATGCCTGCGTATTCACCATTTCTTACCACATAATAGTAGTTGGCATCCTTTGAAATATAATCCACCTTCATCGTTCCCGATTTCAATGTGTAGTTTATGGATATTTCCGGAGTGCCTGAAGGCACTGCGTCTGCCTCGATCTCATCGAGGCTGATGCCGATAAGGCTCTGATAGAATTTCCTGAACGGCTGGTCGTCATTCTCATCCTTGCCTGATGCATCCTTCCCGTTCACAGTAAACTTATCCTTGTCGGTATCCATTTTACCTTCGGCATCCTTGAAAACGTCAATGGTCATGTCAGTTGTCTTGCCATCCATTGTAAGCTTGATACCTGTTACTTGGTCGATATTAACTATATAGGCGAATACATCGACAATTTCCTTTAGCGGCTTGTCAAGGAAGGTAAATGATGAGCTGTCAATCGTAAACACCTCATCTGTGCCCTCAAGCTTCGCATATATCTCACTGCCCTTTGCTTTCTCATCCCCAAGAAGTATCTTGAACGCACCGGCTGTAGTCGTGTTAAAATCGAAGGCATAAGAGGGATTATCAAGGCCGTATTGAGAAAGATCCGACGGCTTGTCGGCAATAAATTCGACCGCTGTTGCATTGGCAAGAGCCTCCAGCATGGGCATCAGTGCCGATGAATTAACGCTCCCCTTAATAGGCTGCGACATGGACCAGTTTTGGTCTGCATTCATCGCCGCAGCAAACACGACCTTGCCTTTCCGGTTCATATTCAGCTCGGTAATCATATCCGATGTGAAATTAAACACCGTTTTCAATCTCAGCCCGTTCCTGTCGGTGGCAAAGCGGTCTGCTGTGTACGATCCCACTACATATACCTTGTTTTCAATAGGACTTCTGACATAGTAGCCACCTTTTGTAGGGGTCTTGTTTCCGACTTCCAATATTGTTTCCTTGCCATCCTTCGCCTTAAGTCTGACAATTATGGGCTTGTCAAGGCCATATATCGTCAAATCCTGCGGGTTTTCCTCCACAACCTTGTCTGCAATGACAGAAACAGCATTGATAACTATACCGCTCAGCACCGTGGAATCAGCCTTGATGTCCGTCGGCGATGAAAGCACCCAGTCAGTGCCCTTCTTAACTATAACAAACGTACCGCCGGGATTCTGCAGTGTCAGAGATTCAATATTATCCGTAGTATAATCGGTAAGCCTTATTGTATCCGAAACATTATCAGCCGCTCCATCCTCCGCTGCTTTGTTTCTGCTTATCAGCCAGTATGCTCCGCCAAGAAGCGCAACTATTATCACAAGAATAATTGCATTCCTGTACAATTTCATAAATGACGCCTCCTCAAAAATACCATTAAACCGGTGCCAAGTATCAACAGCGGGAAAACAACGACCAATACTCCGCCCATAACGCTTGATTGAAGAGCATTAATCTGGATCTGGTTCACTTCATAATTCTTTTGAGGTACAATTATTTCATCCTTCTTGTCAATCATCCAACTCATGGACTGGAGGAAGAATGTCATACTGTTATTGTAGTAATCTCCGAAAGCCTCGGCAGCACTGTTGCTGATAAAGGAAGCATTACCCATAACCAGTATTTTGGACACCTCTACTCCGCCTTTGTCCTCAACAGCCACCGCTATGTCAAGCGAGCCTTTAAGATCGTCGCCCCTTGATTTGTTAACCATTTCACCGACTGCATTCTCACTGGTGCTCATCAATGAAGTAACTGTGATGTACTCTTTGGTGTTCTTTAAGATGCTTACACTCCTTGAATTATTGATCAAGGTTTTGAATTCCTGAGGAACAATGCTGTTGCTCGGTACATCAAGTACAATTGTGTATTGATCATTAGGAAGATGCCTGTTCTGTGCGTTTTCCTTCACCTTGTCATAATTTACGGCTACGTTGTACCCACTGAGCAAATCATTGAACTGGTCGAACGACGGGTCATTTGCAAGATAGTCAAACATGAATATTGCCTTGCCGCCCTGTTCAAGATAATTATCCAGTACATCCTTTTCTGCAACGGTAATATCATTCTTTGGAGAAGCAATGATTACAAGCGCAGCATCTTCAGGAATCCGTTCAATGGTAAGGAGATTTAGCTTTTTTGTAAGAAAATTATTCTTTTCAAGATAAGATTTTAAATTGGAAAACTCACTGTCCATATCAATTTCATTATGTCCCTCGGTGAAGTATACTACCGGAGTTACCTCGGAGGTAACATGCTTGATGGCTCCGGTAAAGCCCTGTTCTGCTTTGGAGCCTTTTGTATAGGGCTGGAAGGTGGATTGATCCATCTCTACATTGAAGAGGTCATAATAGCCCAGCTTCTTCTTCTTCTCATTACCATTCACTTTACTGCTTACAACGAAATCAGAATTCTTGAGATCCATTGTGTTATCCGCATCAAGCTGCTTCATGATGCCCGGGTTTTTATCGGGATCAATATACTCAACCTTGATGTTTTTGTTCTTTGCATATAGATCCAGCAGGTCTGTAACTTGCTTGTATTCACTGCCGGAACCAATCTTCCCATCATCAAAAAGTCCAATGATGCTGACCTCTTGCTTTAAATTGCCCAGCTCATTCTTAGTTACATCCGAAAGAGAAAAGAGCTTATTGGCGGTTAAATCCAGCTTGATGTCCGTCATTCCGATGAGGACGTTGGCAAGCAATGCAATGCCTACCACAGCTATTATCAAAATAATGGAGTTCGACCCGTATTTCAAGTTCCTGCGATTGAAGAATTTTTTTAAGCCATTCTTTTTTTCCATATATATCACCCCTGACTCCAGCGTCTTTTTTCAATTACTCTGATTGTGAGGAACAGAAATACCACCACAAAACTCAGATAGTACACAACCGGACTAAGCCCAAGTATGCCCCGGTTAAAATCCTCATACCGCGTCATCAGGGAGAACCAACTCAGTATCTTTGCTCCGATGCCGCCGACGATACTGCTCAGGCTGCCTGCCAGCCACATGATGAGGAGGGAAACAAAGCTGATTATTACCGCAACTACCTGGCTTTCCGTTAATGAAGATGCAAAAACCCCAACCGCAATAAAGGTCGCGCCTAGCAGCAAAAAGCCGAGATATCCGCCGACAAGCTGGACAGTGAAGGTTCCGCCGAAGGCCAGCAGTATAATAGGATAAATAAAGGTTAACACAGTCATTATTGCAAAAACAAAGCAAGAAGCCAAAAATTTGCCGACAACGATAGCGGCAATGCTTACCGGAGAAGTGATAAGCAGCACCTCGGTGCCATTTTTTCTGTCCTCGGCAAGTATTCTCATGGTGAGCACCGGTATGATGAAAAGCAGCACAAAGCCCATGGTTGAAAGTGTGCCATTGAAATCGCCATTGGCATATAAAAGGTTTGGATAGAAAAATACCGATGTCAAAAGCAAAAACAACCCTATCAGAATATAAGCCATTGGTGAATAAAAATAGGATTTTATTTCTTTCCAGAATATTGCTGACATAAGTCAAACGACCTCCTTTTCCTGAGTCACTATCTGCAGGAATATATCCTCGAGGCTCATATCGAGGCTCTTAAGCTCAATGATCGGATAACCGAGCTTGGCCATTGCAAAAAACAACGGCTTCCTTACATCAATTTCCTTGTCGGATTCAATGATATAGCTGACGGACTCCCTGTCCTTTTCTGCCGTGGTTTCAACATATTTGACGCCATAAATCTCCTTTATGGCATTTCCCACAGATTTGCTTGGTCCGTCTACTGTTACCAACAACCGGGAGGATGTACCGAAGCCCTTGGAAAGATTATCGGGTGTATCGATGGCTGCAATTTCGCCCTTATTGATAATTACAATGCGTTCGCATACCGCACTAACCTCAGGCAGAATGTGCGAACTGAGAATAATCGTATGTTCTTTGCCCAAAGCTTTAATTAACTTCCTAATCTCAATAATCTGTTTGGGATCCAGACCGACCGTAGGCTCGTCCAATACCAGTACCTCGGGACTTCCGACAAGCGCCTGCGCCAGACCCACCCTCTGCTTGTAACCCTTGGACAGGTTCTTGATAAGCCTGTTCCTGTGATCGCCTATTCTGACAAGCTCCATAATGTCGCTCAGCTGGCTTCTTTTCAGCTTTTTGTCTACCAGCTTCAAATCTGCCACAAAATTTAAATAATCCTTAACTGTCATGTCCATATAAACCGGAGGTTGTTCCGGAAGATATCCAACACGCTTTTTCACCTCTTTAGGTGACTCCATGATATCATAGCCGCATACTTTTACCGAGCCCTCACTCGAAGGCAGGTAGCCGGTTATGATGTTCATGGTAGTAGTTTTCCCAGCTCCGTTAGGGCCGAGGAAGCCAAGAATCTCACCTTTTTCCACATTAAAGTTCAGATTGCTTACGGCTTTTATTCGACCATATCTCTTCGTCAAATCCTTTATTTCTATCATCTTATTCCCCCCTGCTATTCATGTCTGTCTGACACATAACGCTATTTCAATTATGGAAGATACTTTTTAATAAATTGTGAACAATTTGTAAAAAAACACCTCCACATTTATTACAGCCCGAAAAGCTTTAATACAAGACTCTTCAGGCTGCAATCATTATATAGTTTTTTAAAATCGATTTCAAGGGGATTTTAATGAAAGGAAAATCTGCAGCCAATGTATGAACAACCACAGAATAGTATTGAAATCCTTTTGCAACAGTTCAAATTTTTCTGTTACCGTTGCCGCTGCGGCGTGCAAGGCTGATTGGAAAAAAGCTGGCAAGAACAGGTACTAAGAAGGACAGACCTCCGGCGACCAGCCAGTCGTTCAGGTTAATGGGTACTGTTTTGAATATGTCCTGAAGCAGTGGTAAGTAAACTACGCCAAGCAACATGATTAGCGAGCACAATACCGCAAGCACCAGATAAATATTATTTAATAGCGGTATCTGAAAAATGCTTCTGGTCTCGGATTTGCACTCAAATACATGTATCAGCTGTGTAAGCACTAGTGTAACAAATGCCCCTGTTCTGGCAGTCCCCACATCTCCGCTGTAATAAAGCATGGTTACAAATACGGCCAGCGTAGTCAGGCCTATCAGTACTCCTCTGAATATTATGATCCCTGCAAGGCCATTGGAAAATATACCTTCTCCAGCTTTGCGGGGAGGTCTTTTCATGATATCCTTCTCTGACGGATCAAAGCCCAGCGCTACAGCAGGAAGACCATCCGTTACAAGATTGACCCACAGTATCTGAATCGGAAGAAGAGGTATGGGAAGACCTGCAAGCATACCCAGAAACATGGTCAGTACCTCGCCTATATTGCAGGCTAACATGTATCTGATAAATTTGCGGATATTATTATAGATGACTCTGCCCTCTTCTATCGCCGCTATTATGGTTGCGAAATTATCATCCAGCAGCACCATGGAGGAGGCTTCCTTTGTTACATCCGTACCGGACAGGCCCATTGCCACACCGATATCCGCTTCCTTGACAGCCGGTGCGTCATTGACACCGTCTCCGGTCATTGCCACTATATGTCCCCGCTTTTTCAACGCTCTTACAATCATCAGCTTGTGCTTCGGTGAAACTCTTGCATATACGCTGATATTATCAACTATTTTTTCAAGCTCGCCTTCATCCATGCTGTCAAGTTCCAAACCGGCAAGAACCTTTTCGCCCTCTCTGTAAATGTCCAGCTCCTTTGCTATCGCTAAAGCGGTTAGTTTGTGATCTCCTGTAATCATAACCGGCTTAATACCCGCCATTCTGCATTTGAGTACAGCTTCAGCCGCCTCTTTCCTTGGCGGATCCAGCATGCCGATAAGCCCTGTGAATATCGCGTCGGCTTCCAGCTCATTACGATGGTACACCCTTGAATCGAGTTTTTTATATGCAACAGCAATTACCCTAAGTGCCTCTTCTGCCATCCTGTCATTTGTTCTAAGCACTTTTGATTTAAGCTCTCGAGTTAACGGGGTGACACCTCCGGAGCCAGCTATTCTGCAGCACTTTTTTAAAATCTCGTCAGGCGCGCCCTTCATAAAAACAAAGGTCTCCCCCTTGTGATTGCCACAAACTACAGACATACATTTTCTATCTGAATCAAATGGCAGTTCGTCTAATCTGAAATACAACGGGGCAAGTACATCAGGAGTCAGCCCGGCTCTTGCAGAAGCCACTAACAGCGCTCCTTCCGTGGGATCTCCGGTAAATTCCCATTTTACCGCAGCTGATTTTAGCCTTGACTTCATCAAGCTTTCAACAGCTTTGGGTTTATCCATTGTCAGGCTGGCATTGTTACAAAGCGCACCTATTTCAAGTGCAAGCCTCAGAACATTGTCCTTAAGCGGCTCCATGTTCCTGCCTCCGTTGAAAAAAGGCTGTTCTGTCCGGTCATCCTTTACATCTATCAGTCTGTCTCCTGCATATATCTTTCTAACTGTCATTTTGTTCTGAGTAAGCGTGCCTGTTTTATCCGAGCATACAACTCCTGTGCATCCCAGTGTTTCAACCGCAGGCAGTCTCCTTATCAGCGCATTCCTTTTAAGCATCCTCCGGACGCCAAGCGCCAGTGCAATAGTAACGAGCGCAGGCAGTCCTTCCGGCACCGCAGCGACAGCCAGACTGATTCCTGTAAGCAGCATGGAGAAGGCCTCCTCGCCCCTTAGTATTCCTGTTGCAGCTACTATCGCACATATTGTCAGACACCCTGCCACAATAATTTTCCCGAGGTTTTCCAGTCTTTTCTGAAGCGGGGTCTGATCTTCCTCAATATTTTGAATCAAATCCGCAATTCCACCCATTTCAGTGTTCATACCCGTAGCTGATACCAGTGCCCGGCCTCTGCCTCCCGTTATAACTGTTCCCATGTAAACCATGAATCTCCGGTCTCCGCTATCCATTACCTTGCCAACTGAAGCTGCTGCTTTCTCAACCGGTACCGATTCCCCTGTAAGCAGCGACTCATCAACCTGAAGGCTTATGCACTCCAACAGTGCGGCGTCAGCCGACACGCGGTCGCCTGTTTCAAGTATAATCACATCACCCGGAACAATTTGATCAGTAGAAATATTGACCAGTTTACCATTTCTTAGCACTTTCGCCACCGGGGCTGCGAAATTTTTGAGTGCCTCCATTGTTTTTTCAGTTCTGAATTCCTGCACAAAACCGAGCACTGCATTCAATATGACAATAGCTATGATTGTAACTGCTTCCGTCATCTCTCCCATAAAAGCGGAAACAGCTGTGGAGGCCAGAAGTATCAATACCATCACGTCTGTGAACTGTCTGATTAGCATCTTAACCAGCGAGACTTTCTCCTTCCCGGTCAGTATGTTCGGACCATGTTCCAGAAGCTTTTTCCTTGCTTCCTTATCACTTAGTCCCTTGTATAATCCATGCGAACTGCCGGTATTTTTCATTATGTCCTGTATGCTCAAATTATGACACCCCTTTAGTATTGCGTGCTATATAAGTTGCAGAAATAATTTAATACTGCTTTAGAATTATGTTTCTGCGAAAGGTTTGAAGGTAATATAAGTGCAAAAAGCCTGCTGTCTTAATTGCTTTATGCATAATATATAGCAGCAAAATTAATTGAAATATGTCCTATTTTTATTCAAAAAGTGTATAAATTAGAACACACCGAACACACAGTACAATGGGGTCAAGAAAATTCGCTTCGCTCATGACTTAAAACTAAAGCGAATTTATCATGTTCGCTAACAAGGTATGGGGACACACCGCTGCTACGCAGGTATTCCTAGTTGCGGAATGTCCCCATTCCCTATGGTTCCCTTCGACGGATGCCGCAGGAACTGTATATGCATCCTGAGCACCCTCCTTAAACCGGGAAAGGGGATTCCCCTTTCCAAACCCCAGCATAGGAATTTTTTAGGAGATTTATAACTTCCTATGCTTGAACATATCGAGACACACCGGCAATTGATTTAACAAATCCGCGAATTCATCATCAGAAGGGCAACCGCTTAAAGGTTTCATTGATAGCAGAGGTTTGGTATGTGAATAGTCACGAAAAAAACATTGTCTTTCAAACTTCCGGATGCAATAATATACTTGATGGGTGATGGAACTGCCGGAATAGAAGGAATAGTGTCGGCACCTGAATCCATATAAAATGTAAAGGTGTATTCTGATGATTCGTGAAGCTTTTAACGACAATTGGCAATTTAAAAAGGGGATGGACGGTATGTTTGCCATGCCCGGAGAGATCCTGCATATAACGCTGCCGCATGATGCCATGATACTTGAGATGCGGGACAGGAACTGCCCGAATTCCAATGCGACGGGGTTTTACCCGGGCGGGACCTACACATATCTGAAAAAATTCTATGTTTCTCAGGAGGATTCGGATAAGGATATCTATTTGGAATTTGAAGGCGTCTATATGAATGCAATGGTATATATCAACGGAAACCTTGCAGGAAAGAGGCCCTATGGCTACAGCAATTTTTGTGTGAAAGTGAATGATTTTCTGAAATATGGCGGGGAAAACGAAATAAAGGTCACTGCGAAGTCGGGAAGCATGCCTAACAGCCGATGGTATTCAGGCAGCGGCATCTACAGGGATGTGAAGATCATGAAAGCGGATACACTTCATATCACACCTGATGGCTTAAAGATATCTACAAAATCAACAGATGACGGAATGGCTGTAATCGAGGTAGCGGCAACTCTGGAAAACAATAACAGGCATTCACGGTTCATAAGGATTAAGACAACCATACTCGATGCGGACGGCAGTGAAGTGGCGTCGGATTCAACTGCCGTTACAATTTTTGCAGGTGATTCCTTTACCGTCCGCGGGGGTTTGACGGTCAGGAGGCCGCAGCTTTGGGATACTGAATCACCTTATCTGTATACTTGCATATGCAGGTTAATAGAGAGCGGAAAGGTAATAGACGAGACTGTTGAGAAATTCGGCGTGAGGATGCTTGCTCTCGATGCAGAACGTGGCCTCCGGATCAACGGTAGTCCGGTAAAGCTCAGGGGAGCATGCATCCACCATGACAACGGTGTTATCGGGGCATGTACGTTCAGGCGCGCGGAGGAGCGCAGAGCGGAAATATTGAAACGAGCCGGCTTCAATGCCATCAGGAGCGCGCACCATCCCATGTCAAAGGCTATGCTGGATGCATGCGACAGATTGGGTATACTTGTAATGGATGAGGCTTTTGACATGTGGCAGATGAGTAAATCCGATTACGATTATTCACTTTACTTCGACGAGTGGTGGGAAAAGGACATGGAAGCAATGGTGGCAAAGGATTACAATCATCCCTGTGTAATCATATATTCCCTCGGTAATGAGATTTTTGAGGCAGGAACGAAAAAGGGTGCCTGCCTGAATAGGAAAATGGCGGAGAAAATCCGCGCATTAGATCCGACCCGATATGTGACAAATTGTATAAACGGTTTTTTGGCGGCGTTTCCTTATATGGATGAGATCATGGAGGAACTGACGGGACAGGATGGAGCAGAATCACAGTTGCAGGGGGATGCAAAACCCCAGCTGCAGGAAGGCGGGGTCGAACCTGCCGGTGAAATCAACCAGTTCATGATGAACATTTTCGGTATGCAGGACCAGATCGCAGGCAGTTGCAAAGTCGCCGAAATTCTGGAGGAAACCTTTGCCGGGGTTGACATTGCGGGCTACAATTACATGGTAGGACGCTATGACACCGAAAAGGAGCTTTATCCGAACCGAGTAATCGCAGGGTCGGAAACCTGTCCCCCGGATATCGGTATAATCTGGAAGAAGGTAATAGACTACCCTAACATCATCGGGGATTTTACCTGGACCGGATGGGACTATCTGGGCGAGGCCGGCGTTGGTGCCTTCAGCTATGAAGGAGGAGGCTTTTTCAAGCCATATCCTGCGCTTCTCGCATTTTCCGGGGATATCGACATTACAGGCCATCGCCGCCCGATGAGTTATTACCGTGAAATTGTTTTCGGACTAAGAAAAGAGCCTTATATTGCCGTGCAGCGGGTAAATCGCCATGGACGGAAGGTAAATAAGACGCAGTGGTGCGGCAGCGATACGGTGTCAAGCTGGACATGGCCCGGATTCGAGGGTAAACCGGCTGTGATAGAGGTGTTTTCAAACGCACATGAAGTTGAGCTGCTTTTGAACGGACAGACTCTCGGCAGAAAATCTGCAGGGATGGAAAAACTCTACACAGCAGTATTCGACATCACCTACCAGCCAGGGGAGTTGGAAGCGGTCAATTACACCGATGGTGTTGAAACAGGACGTATGCAGCTTCAGACAGCAGGAGACAGTTTGAAACTGGAGGTAGAGGCGGACAGAACACAATTAAAGGCTGATGGTGCGGATCTATCCTATCTGATGCTATCCTTGACTGATGATAAAGGGATAGTGAATATGTCTGGAACTCTTCCTGTGACAGTGATCGTTGAAGGACCCGCTGTCCTGCAGGGATTTGGAAGTGCGGACCCATACGGCACCGAGAATTTCTTTGATACCACAAGGACGACCTTCGATGGGAAGGTCCTGGCTGTTGTACGTTCTATGAAAAAAGCCGGAGATATACGTGTCATATTTACTGCGCCGGAATGCGAGCCGCAGACGGTATTGTTGTCGTCAGAATAGAGGTG
>CAYGHY010000084.1:0-11896 GCA_964349435.1 uncultured Oscillospiraceae bacterium | reverse complement strand
TTGGCGCCTCGGAGACATGGAGGTAAAATGAACAAGTACATGGGCTTTTACGAATTGAAGGGAATAAACCTTCCAACTGTGCCATGGCAGCTGTTTATGCCAGATACAGTGCTGGACGGGAGTTTGCTATGGACGGTGAGAGTTGCGGTAGAAAGCAATAACGATCTCCATCTGCCGCGAGCAGTGGGAGTGGGTGTGGAAGAGGCCGCCCGGAAGGGCAAAGAATTGCTTAGGAAATATGCCGGCAAGGGCATGGTGATATATTATCCTTATTTTATAGCGCAAAAGAGCGGCGTGCTGGACGTAAACAGCCAAAGAACTGTTATTGAGGCAGTAGATAAGGATCTGTGGAATCTGGTGACCGATGGAAGAAAGAATGTGACTGCAGTATTTCCATCAGCCATGGCAAATGCGGATGGTGCGCAATACATCGGAGATGACACTTTTCTCAACAGAGAGGAAGTGGAAGAGCTTCTCAGATACAGTGCCACACTCGGAGGCAGATACAGAGAAGAACTAAGTGAAGGGAAATCAATACTGGCAGAATGGAGCTATGCTTTCAGCACCGATATCCGTCATGAACCGATTGGCGCCAGGTATCTGGTGTTCTATGAACTGAGGGGAGTACAGGGGTATTCACGCTGATATTCCGGTCTTGTCCGGCCTGCTTCCGCCAAGATAAAACGGCAGGCAGATCACAACTTCTTTATATCATTTTCTGAAACTACAGCGAAAACTTCATTTTTGATTGGCATTTATGCGCTTTGCAGAAATTATTGCGAATGCTCTAACGTTTTATATCTGCAAGTATTATTTGGCAGACTTCAAATAATATGTTACATTGCATATAAAATCCTGCCGTTTTGGTTTCAGCGAACCATGCTTCTGAATATATTGATATTGAAAAACGGGTGACAGTAGTTTTTGCAGGCTGAAGTTGTGAAAACATGCAAATTGATATTGGGATGAATAAAGTGAGGAATGCTATGAGCAAGAAAAGTGGAGGCAATGATAAAAAGCCGGGATCGCCGGGAAAGATAGCAGTGAAAAATGAACAGAGCATGTCTGAATATGCAGCCGCACTTATACCGGATGGCGCCATTGTTAATTTTGTTTTTTATGAAGATTTTGATGCTGACGGTTTTAAAGAAGCAATTGTGGGTTTCACGCGTTTTACGCCATTCCCGCCGGATTCAGCTGTATTGCTTATAAATAAAACACCAACCGAGATGAAGCATAGCTGGCTTTCCGCATCGGACAGATCCTCTGCATCGGGTTGCAATGGAATATATGATAATGCAGTCGCAGCAGATACGGACGGTGATGGAAGACCTGAGCTTGTGCTTTCTCAAGCAGTCGGTCATGAACATGATATAGGCGTACTCCTGTTTGACTGGACAGACAAAGGCGCACAGTTAGCATGGTGCAGTGAAAAGAACTTTTATCACGGAAGCATGGATGTTTACGATATAGACGGTGACGGAACAGCAGAAATTGTTATTGAAAGCGGTACTGATGCAGGCGATGAAATTATTGCAATGAAGGATGCCTGTTATCATGTCAGGAAAGGAAGTGTCTACAAGTGGAATGGACAGGATTATGCCGAATCGGTACATCAGGTGCGAATGCCATATGAGAGTTATAACACAGCAGTGGAATTTATCAGGGCAGTTTGGTTGAAGGATTACCGCAAAGCTTATGGAATGGTGGTATTACCAGGCTTTCTGGGGCTTGCAGGCTTGGATGACAGCAGTCTGGCAGCTTTTAGAGACCATATCACCAGAAGAGTCAGGCCTGTACTGTTGCGCAACCTTTCAAAGGGCAAGTTTATTCCGTCGGAACCTTATGACACGTGCTGCCAGTTTTCCGGATTAGAGGATTGCTTTACCGTTGAGCTGGTTAGAGTAAAAAGTGAGATTAAGGTATATAGTCTGGAAATAACAAAGAAAAGCGTTTGAAGTATTTAATACTCGAAATGAAACTTATATACCATTAATTTCGTCACAGTTACAGTATCCCTTTTGTTGAATAAAAATGGCATATATGGTATGATAACAATGGGTTTATCTTCAGGTTTATCTCTTCTAACAGTAAATTCATGTACAGAAGATAAGGGGGTATATGTATGGAAAATACCACAAAAATATTAATCTCCGCTGTTACCCATATAGGAGCCGCATGCACGGTGAATGATGATAGAATATACGCAAACGGCAGATTTCTCCACCCGAGTGTTGCAGATTATGCCCAAATTTCACTTGAGGTGAGTGATGGGAAGTGCCTGTTCGCAGTTGCAGACGGCATGGAAGACGAAAACTCAGGTATTTCCTTAATGAAGGACCTGAGAAAATTCCACCAGAAAGCGCAGGGCAGTTCCAAGGACATTCATGTGAAACTGGACGAGCTGGTTCAAAACATTGAACAGACCAGCAACCTGCTGCACAGCATTTCACTTGGCGATAATGATTTCAGAGGCAGGAAGACCGCCTTTGCAGGAATCCTGATTGATCAGGGCAGTATTGCTGCTGTCAATTTGGGGAGTTGCAGGATATACAAGCTGGAAGGGGATACTTTCAAGCTTTTGGTCAATGATTACAAAAGAGCAGAACGGCTTTTGAAAATGGGCATCATCAGTAATGAACAAGCGGAAATGTTAACCGGTCAACAAAAGGCTTCCATGGAAGACGGCAGATCTGCCGTTAAAAAATCCGATATCAACCCCCTGAGAAAAGGCCTGATGTACATGATCTGCAGCAGCGGGCTTACAGATGCGGTGAATGAAGATACCATCTACGATATTATCGCATCAAACAGTAACCCGGATGAAGCGGCAAGCGTACTTGTGGCGGAAGCTATTAAAAACGAAGGTGAAGACAATATAACAGTAATGGTAATAAAAATAGAAGAAACAGACAGTGTGCAAACTCAGCCGGTTGGTCCAAGGACTGTCCAATACAGGACTGCAAGGTCTGGGAAAGAGACTGCCCGATTGGGAAAACTGCCTTTAAAGGTACGCAGAAGAACGATTGATTTTGGCAGACTGGTTTTAACGGCTATTCTGGTACTGCTTATTGCATCGGTATTGTTTGGCGGCTATAAACTCTGGGCAAGGTTTACAAATCCCGAGGCGGTGGATTCATCTTCTCAAGACAACCTGTCAACGGCCAATGCCGAAAGTTTTACAAGTTCGTCGGCCATTGAGATGGAAACGGATGACCTTACTCAACCTGGCAAGGATAGTACCGTAACAGATGGGGCGATAGGTATCGGTACAGGTGATGGTGCGGCAACAGGAGAGGGCGGCAAGGATCTGGTAGGTCCGGAAGGCACTACATATGTTGTAAAAGCCGGTGATATGCTAATGAAAATAAGCAAGAGATTTTATGGGGATGAAAACAAGTACAGACTAATTATGGAGGCAAACCAAATAACAGACCAGAATAAAATAACAGTGGGGCAGACGTTGAAAATTCCGCCGCCTGAATGATAATTCAAAATTCTTTGTACATCTTTTTAAATACTGCAGGTGTCATACCCTCGTAGTGTTTGAATACAAAACAGAAATAGCTCGTGTCATTGTAGCCGCTTATGGAGGCCACCTTTTTCAATGCAGGGTTGTCAGGGCCTACCAGTATCTCCTTTGCTTTTTGCAGCCTGTATCGGGTAAGGTATTCAAAAGGCCTCATGTTGAAGGTATGCTTGAACAAGCGACACAGGTGCTGCGGTGTGACGCTTGTAATCTCGGCCATGTCATTTAATGTTATGTTTTTATTATAATATTCCTCTATAAACATTAACAACGGTTGGAGCTGCTGATACTTACCGCGCCGGGCTTTTAACGCTTCAGCCGCGATACAGCCTTTCAGCTCCAGTAAAAATCTGTACAGCATGTGAGATGCATCGTATCCCCTTGCAGGTCGCGCAGAGGCGGCAGCAGTATGAACATCCCCGTGAAGCTGGTGAAGCTTCTCCATATCAGAGATATGGAAAACATTGTACCTGTCAAGCCTCGCCAAATTCAGCAGCTCTTTTACTGCATAGCCGTTAAAGGTAATCCACCAGGTAGTCCAGGGCTCTGCTACTGCATAGTATTCATGTGGGAATCCGGGCCGGAAGAAGAAGCCTGAATGTTCGCCTATTAAGAAATCCTTGCCGTCTATGAGAAGCCTACCCTGTCCGTTTGTACCATATAGGAAATGATAGTTTGGATAACCCTCCGGCCTTTGAACGTGATACTGGTTATCATTGGATCCTATGCTGGTTATATAGAAAGGAAGCCTCCCCTCCTCTTCTGTAACTATGGGGAATATCATTTTTCTCAATTTGCACACCTCGCCATGTTAATATATTTATACAAATGCTAATATTATAAGATTGATAAGCACTATGCCAGAAGACTATAATGGTAATATAATTATATATTTTTTAAAATAATATAACAAGGAGTTGGTAATATTGATTCATCCAAAGCTTCCCGTGGTGTACTACGGGGGTGACTATAATCCCGATCAATGGCCTGAAGAGGTGTGGAAGGAAGACATGCGGCTATTCAAGCTTGCCGGCATTAATATTATAACATTGCCGGTATTCAGCTGGGCAAAACTGGAGCCCAGCGAGGGAACCTATGATTTCAGCTGGCTGGACAAAGTATTGAATTTGGCATGGGAGAACGGCATTTACACATGTCTGGCCACGTCAACAGCAGCGCAGCCCGCCTGGATGGCTCTAAAATATCCTGAGGTACTGCCTGTCGATAAGGAAGGAAGAAAGCGTACATACGGAGCCCGTGTGAATTTCTGCCCCAACAGCGGAGTGTACAGAATTGCTTCAACAAAACTTGCAGGCAAGTTGGCAGAAAGATATCACAATTATCCGGGACTTGTAGTCTGGCATATTGCAAATGAATATGGGGGATACTGCTACTGTAAAAACTGCGCGGCTGAGTTCAGAAAATGGCTGGCAAAAAGATATCGTACCATTGAGGAGCTTAATGCCAAGTGGAATACAGGCTTTTGGGGTCACACCTTTTATTCCTGGGAGGAAATTGTTCCGCCTTCCTCATTAAATAATGATGACCGCTGTTATCAGAGCATTTATCTGGATTATAACAGATTCATGTCCGATTCTGTTCTGGCATGCTATATAGGAGAGTATGAAGCCATAAGAGAATTTTCATCCGACATACCCATAACCACCAACTTTATGGGGGTATTCAAGCCTCTTGACTATTCAAAATGGGCACGTTATATAGATGTGATTTCATGGGACAGCTATCCTCCTCTTAATGCAGTCATGGCAAATATTGCGATGCGCCATGATCAGATGAGGGGGTTGAAAAACGGTCAACCCTTTATGCTGATGGAGCAGACTCCAAGCCAGCAGAACTGGATGCCGTACAATAGCCTTAAGCGGCCAGGCGTTATGCGTCTTTGGAGTTATCAGGCAATGGCCAGAGGAGCAGATACCATCATGTTTTTTCAGATGAGGCGTTCCATAGGAGCTTGTGAAAAATATCACGGAGCGGTGATAGAACACTGCGGGCATGAAAATACCCGCGTTTTCAGAGAATGCGCCAAGCTCGGTGCCGAGCTTAAAAAGCTGGGTGGTAAATTGCCGGATTCGCGTATTGATGCAAAGGTGGCTATCCTGTTTGATTGGGACAACTGGTGGGCAGTTGAACAATCCAGCGGACCAAGTATATTGATTAAATATGTTGAACAGGTGGATAAGTACCACAAGACTTTTTACGATATGAACATTGCGGTAGATGTCATCAGCCCGGACAGTGACTTTAAAGGTTACAGCATTGTGGTGGCACCTTTGTTCTATATGGTTAAAGATGGCGTTGCCGAGAGGCTGGAGAGCTTTGTCGAAGAGGGCGGAACATTCGTAACCACCTTCTTTAGCGGTATTGTTGATGAAAATGACCTGGTGGTGCCGGGTGGCTACCCGGGGAAATTGAGAAAGCTGATGGGCATATGGGTGGAGGAAATTGATGCATTGTTCCCTGAAATGTTCAATACAATTGAATTCAGTAAAGCTTCCGGTAAGCTTGAAGGCTCCTACAAATGCAAGATGCTGTGCGATCTGATCAACTTGGAGAGCGCGAAGGCGCTGGCAGTATTCGGCAAAGATTTTTATGCCGGAAGGCCTGCGCTGACTGAAAACACCTTTGGCAAGGGAAAGGCTTACTATATTGCATCAGACCCTGAGGAACGCTTTATTGCTGATTTTGCAGGGGAATTATGTGGAGAAAGGGGTCTGAAGGCTCCGTTAATAGCCCCTGCGGGTGTTGAAGTGACGCAGAGAGTCAAAGACGGCACTAAGTACACCTTTGTGCTCAATCATAATGATACCGGTGTTCAGATCAATCTGGGGCAGGAGCAGCAGTTCGATCTGCTGACGGATAGAAGATTGAACGGACATATTGTACTGGAAAGCAAAGGTGTTCTGATACTGGAAAAATAAGAGGATATTTTGATTTTTACATAAACCCGCATATCAAGAAAATTCGCTGATGTTTTAGTTATAACCGAAGCGAATTTTCTTGATTTTATGCTTTAATGGTATATAATAATATATAGGTCAAAGATAGTCAAAGTCAGCGGTTAGTTCCGCAAGCGGGGTTGCATTGAAAAGTATTGCATATCGCAGCTAAGCAGCAAACTAAGATATGAAAATCGCTGCGATGAGCTCACAAGGACAATTATACCTTCAAAAGCTCATGAAAGGTTGTTTTTTTAGCATGCTTTTGAAGGATAATGTTATATAATATTGATTGGTGCCGTCTGCGCATGAAGAGGTGGTTTTAATGAAGTTTAGGGATTACTATGAGATACTGGGCGTCGATAAAAAAGCTTCCCAGGACGAAATAAAAAAAGCTTACAGGAAGCAGGCCAAGAAATATCATCCGGATGCTCACCCCAGCGACAAGTTTTCCGAGGATAAGTTTAAAGAGGCTAATGAGGCATATGAAGTGCTGGGTGATGCTGAAAAAAGAAAGAAATATGATCAGTTCGGCAGAGAAGGACAATTTGCCAATGGAGCTGACTTCGATCCATCACAGTATGGTTTTGCAAATAATGTAAGGTATGAATACAGGCAGGGCGGCAACAGTGATTTCAGTGACTTTTTCAATATGTTTTTCGGAGGAGCAAGTCCTTTTGGTTCATTTGATGAAGGTGGTATTTTCGGACAAAAAGCGCGCAGAGCCGGCCGATTCACACAGAACAGGCAAATGAAGGGCGAGGACAGCGAGGCAGTGTTGGAAATAACTCCGGCGGAAGGATTTTCAGGTGCCGAAAGAATGATAAGCCTCAGGAATTCAGCCGGAGACAGGACACTTTCATTAAAGATACCCGCAGGTATCAAACAAGGAGAGAAAATAAAACTGTCAGGTCAGGGCGGCCCGGGATTGAACGGCGGCAGGAATGGGGACCTGTATTTGAAAGTGGAATTCAGACGCGATTCAGGATTTGAACTGGACGATTTAAATCTTGAAACCCAGATCGACTTGTACCCCTGGGAAGCAGCATTGGGTTCGGAAATATCTTTTTATACGCTTGACGGTAAAATCTCCGTTAAGATTCCTGTCGGTATACAGGCAGGTAATAAGATAAGGGTGGCCGGCAAAGGCTATAAGGACACATCAGGAACCCGGGGAGATTTGTATTTGCGAGTGAGGCTGGTAAACCCGGAAAGACTTGATAAGGCTCAACGGGATTTATATGAACAGTTGATGAAAATATCGCAAGCCCATAAGTGAGTTGTGGGACGGCACTGGTGTATTGGAGATTGCTGTGTCGCTGAGCTCCTCGCAAGGGCAGAGGCATATAATTGGAGGTTGATGATATGGATATGGACAAATTTACAGAAAAAACTCAGGAAGCAATCGGCACAGCGCAGGAAATTGCTTTACGCATGAAGCATCAGCAGATAGATGGCGAGCATCTCCACCTGGCACTGCTAACACAGGAGGATGGTTTGATACCAAGACTGATCAGCTTTATGGGGATAAATAATGAACTGATAATCAACGATATGGAGAAGGAGCTTGAAAAGCAGCCTGCGGTCTACGGCCCGGCTGCATCAAACCTTTATGCCACCAGACGGTTGAATGAAATATTACTTCATGCAAGTGATGAAGCAGGTAAATTCAAAGACAAATATGTTAGTGTTGAGCATATTTACCTGGCAATGCTGAGGGAGAGAAACACGCCTTCCGAAGGTGTGTTTAAAAGGCACGGTATTAACCGGGAGAATTTTTTGTCCGCTTTGGGAAAGGCAAGGAGCAACCAGCGCATTACTTCCAAAAATCCTGAAGAAACCTATGAGGCTCTGGCTAAATTTGGAAGAGATCTGGCGGACATGGCGCGGAAGGGTAAGCTTGACCCTGTGATCGGAAGAGATTCAGAAATCAGACGTGTTATCAGGATACTTTCAAGGAGGACAAAAAACAACCCTGTTTTGATTGGAGAACCAGGTGTTGGGAAAACAGCAGTTGTTGAAGGTCTTGCGCAACGGATTTTAAAAGGTGACGTACCTGAAGGGCTGAAAGATAAAACCATATTTGCGCTTGACATGGGCTCTTTGATTGCAGGCGCCAAATACCGGGGGGAATTCGAGGAAAGGCTCAAGGCGGTATTAAAAGAAGTAGAAAAGTCTGAGGGCAGGATTATCATGTTTATCGACGAACTGCATAATATTGTAGGCGCAGGCAAGGCCGAAGGCTCGATGGATGCCGGCAATATACTGAAGCCTATGCTGGCAAGGGGCGAGATACATTGCATCGGCGCCACGACATTGGATGAATACCGAAAGCATATTGAAAAGGATGCTGCCCTGGAAAGAAGGTTTCAGCCGGTCGTTGTTGAGCAGCCGGATGTGGAGGACACGATTTCGATCCTGAGAGGACTGAAGGAGAGGTATGAAATACACCACGGCGTCAGAATCACAGACAACGCTCTAATCGCCTGTGCTGTGTTGTCAAACAGATATATCAGCGACCGGTTTCTGCCCGATAAGGCTATAGACTTGATGGATGAGGCTGCTGCAATGATCAGAACAGAGATAGACAGTATGCCGGCTGAGCTTGACGAAGCCAGCAGGAGAATTATGCAGCTGGAAATAGAAAAGCAGGCGCTGATTAAGGAGACTGACAGAAATTCAATAGAAAGGCTTGCGGTACTTGAAAAGGACATTGCCGGACTCAAGGAGAAGGCGGATGTGATGAAAGCGCAGTGGGAAAGCGAAAAAAGCGCTATTGGAAGACAAAAAGAAATAAAACAGCAGCTTGAGTTAACAAAAAGGAAAATAGAGGAAGCGGAACGAAGATATGATCTGAACGAGCTGGCAGTACTTAAACACGGTCAACTGCCTGAACTTGAGAAACAGCTGCAGGAGGAGAAAAACAGGCAGAAAGCCGGCGGAAGGCAATTGCTGAAGGAGGAGGTTACTGAGGAAGAAATTGCGGAAATTGTCTCTAAGTGGACAGGAATACCTGTTGCCAGACTTGTTGAAAATGAAAGGGATAAACTATTGCAGCTGGATGAAATTCTGCGTAAACGGGTGATCGGGCAGGATGAAGCGGTGGAAGCCGTGGCAGGAGCAGTGCTTAGAGCACGCTCCGGTTTGAAGGATCCGCGCAAACCGATAGGGTCGTTCATATTTCTGGGTCCGACGGGTGTAGGCAAAACAGAGCTGGCAAAAGCGCTATCGTCTGCATTGTTTGACAGCGAAGAGAACATGGTCCGCATCGATATGTCCGAATATCAGGAAAAACACACTGTAGCAAGGTTGATAGGCGCACCTCCGGGTTATGTGGGTTACGAAGAGGGCGGACAGCTCACTGAGGCAGTGAGGAGGAAGCCTTATTGCGTGATACTCTTTGATGAAATCGAAAAGGCGCATCCGGAAGTATTCAACGTACTGCTGCAGCTGCTGGATGACGGTAGGCTTACGGACAGCCAGGGGAGAACTGTCAATTTCAAGGATACCATAATTATTATGACTTCCAACTTGGGCAGTCATCTCCTGCTGGAGAGCATAAGAAGCGGGGCGGCAGATAGTGAAAAGCTTAAGGAGGCTGTTATGGGAGAACTGAGATACAGCTTAAAGCCGGAGTTCCTAAACCGCATTGATGAAATAGTAATATTCAAGCCGTTGCAAATGAAAGAAATTGTAAAAATAATTGATTTGTCGCTTGAAGATATTTCAAAGAGACTTGGAGACAGGCATATCAGGCTGACAGTCACAGAGGCAGCGAAGGAATTCATCGCAGACACAGCATATACACCCGAGTATGGCGCAAGGCCTGTTAAAAGGTATCTGCAGAAGGAGCTTGAGACAGACCTTGGAAAGCTGATAATTAAAGGAATCATAAAAGATGGCAGCCATGTGGCGGTGGATACTGAAGACAAATCACTTGTTATAAGAACGGTATGACCTCTTCAGGCACATGGATTGGTACCGTCATTGATTATTTTGCACAATAGTAATATGATTATCCATATAAGCTTAATTATCTTCAGGAGTGCTTTAATGAATAAGAATTTGTTCGAGATTGATAATGTAATTAAAAAAGAAAATATATGTTTGGCACAGCTTAATTCTATAGAAGTTGATGATGCCGCTTTGAAAGTTTTAAATTCATACAAAAAGCTGGTGGAGAGACAAAATGGTATTATCGGCGAACTTGAAATATATAAAGAAAGAGAGCTGGATGCTTTTGCCATCGGCGATGCGGTGTCGGATGGCATATGTGTTATTGATGGAAATGGAGTCGTGCAAACAATAAACACACGGTATACTGAAATTACCGGGCATACGCAGAAAGCCGTATTGGGGAAAAATCTGAGAGATTTGATAAAGGAGGGCTTCATTACCAGAGCCGTATCCTTGATGGCTATTGATCAGAAAAAGAAGATTACTTCATTATCTACTATTGATCATACTGATAAGAAAGTTCTGATTACAAGCACTCCCTTTTTCGATGAGAAGGGAGAGGTTGTCAGAGTTTTAACTGTTATGCGGGATATGACGGAATTAGTTAGACTGAAGGAGGAATTGGAAAGAGCCGAAAAAGAAAGCGGGAAATATTTAAATGAATTAAAGTACTTCAGAAATAAGCATATCGAGGACTTGAACCTGATTGGCGAAAATGCGGAAATGAAAAAGATGAAGGAATTGATATACTATGTCGCCAAAACAGAGGCAACCATATTGATCACAGGAGAGACAGGCTGTGGCAAGGAAGTGGTTTCGAGGGAAATTCATAATAGAAGCAATAGGACGGATGGCCCATATGTTAAGGTGAACTGTGCTGCAATACCTGACACTTTGCTGGAATCAGAGCTATTCGGATATGAAAAGGGCGCATTTACCGGAGCACAGAGCAAAGGCAAACCAGGGATGTTTGAAATGGCTCATAAAGGCACCATACTTTTGGATGAGATTAGTGAAATACCGTTAAATTTGCAGTCAAAACTTCTGAGAGTGATACAGGAAAAAGAGGTTATGAGGATTGGCGGGACAAAATGCATCAGTCTGGATGTAAGGATAATCGCAGCTACGAACAAAAATCTGTATGAAATGGTGCAAAAAGGCTGGTTTAGGGAAGACTTGTTCTATCGTTTGAATGTCGTACCTATAAAAGTTCCTTCCCTGAGAGAAAGAAAGGATGATATTGCGATTCTGGCACAAGGTTTTTTAGGGAAATTCAATATTAAGTATGGGAAGGATAAGTGTCTTGACAATTTGGCGATACATGCTTTGGAAAACTACGACTGGCCCGGTAACGTGAGGGAGCTTGAGAATGTTATTGAAAGGCTGGTCGTTGTTGATGATGACAAATACATAACATATAATAAAATAATGAATATTATAGATAAAAACAGGA
>CAYGHY010000083.1:0-12348 GCA_964349435.1 uncultured Oscillospiraceae bacterium | reverse complement strand
GCAGATGTTGTTTTCCGATTTGCTGATTTTATCATGAGGATTTTTCCAAGAAACTAGATTTGTAATAGATGATAGATTAATGCTACAGTTTAGTTTGGGTTTTGTGTTTCAGGCTCTTAAGCCTTTCTCTTATACTGTCATCCGCTACTCCCAGTATTCTTGCGGCAAGCAAGCCTGCATTCGAAGATCCATTTATAGCAACTGCAGCTACAGGTATCCCTGCCGGCATTTGGACAATTGATAAAAATGAATCCAGCCCGTCAAGACTTTTGGTTTTTATAGGCACACCAATAACAGGTATTGAAGTCAATGAAGCCACCATACCGGGCAAATGAGCTGCCCCCCCCGCACCGGCAATAATTACTTTTAAACCTCTATCTTCAGCACTTTTAGCATATTCAAACATAATCTCTGGGGTTCGATGAGCCGACACCACTCTGATCTCATAATTAATCTCCAATTCTTTGAGAACCATAGCCGCTTCACGCATGACAGATAAGTCGGAATCACTGCCCATAATAATTCCGACCCTAACAGGCTGTTCATCTCTATTCTCTGCCATTCACAGCACCTCCGTCAATTTCTTACTAAAGATATGTGGGACATAACATCGCAAACTACCTTTTCGGCACTTCCGACACATTCGGATAGCACGGTCAAATGACCAAGTTTTCTAAGTCTTGAGGTTTTTTGCTTACCGTACAGATGTAAATATAATTTTTCAAAAGAAAGTGCATAGTCAAGTCCTTCCAAATGGTAGCTGCTTTCCGACGGGTCATTATCCCCCAGAATATTCGCCATGACACATGGTGATACCAGTTCCGCCGAACCTAAAGGCATTCCGGTAAGGATTCTTACAAGCTGCTCATATTGGGATGTCACGCAGGCTTCTATTGTATAATGGCCGGAATTGTGCGGGCGAGGAGCTATTTCATTGATGTATAGCTTGTTTGACCTATCCAGGAAAATCTCTATACAAAACACTCCCATATCCCCAAACAGATCCATAACTGCTTTACCAATTTCTACTATGTGTTTATTAGTTTCATTATTTAAATCTGCCGGTACTTTCGTCAACCGCAGTATGTTATCCTCATGAATATTTTCTGCTATTGGATAATGAATAAATCCTCCTTTGGAATCGACAGTCGTAATAATTGATAACTCTTTTATAAAATCAACATATTCCTCCAGGTAGTAGTGTGAACATCCCAAGGAACTGATTGCCTGCCCGACCTCCGACTTTTCACGTATAACAAAATTGCCCTTGCCATCATAGCCTCCAAAACAAGATTTCAAAACAAGAGGCAGTCCCCTATCATTAATAATTTGTTCAATTTCGCGGCCTGAGCTTACTTCCCAGAAATCCGGCACCGGCAAACCAGCACTTTTCAGCATTGTTTTTTGAAGATATTTATTTTGTATTTTTTTAAGAACACGCCCGGAAGGGATTACACGGTAATTGTCATCTTCAAGTTTGCATAGTGCATCTGCATTTATGTGTTCAAATTCATATGTAATAACGTCGGTTGCCTCAGCCAATCTTCTTATCTGCCCGCTATCGGAATAATCGGCAGATATATGTTCGTCAGCCACCTGCGCTGTTGGAGAATCCGGGTTAGGGTCGAGTACGGTGACATGATAGCCCATTCTCTTTGCTACAAGAGTGAGCATTTTACCTAACTGACCCCCTCCGATAATTCCTATTTTGGCGGGAGGAGTTAAAATCCTGTTATTCCGCCTCATTATTTGATCACCTGCTTCTCAACAATGCTCTCAGAGTTCACAGGGTTTGAAGAATTTTGCGAGTTCAGGTAATTCTCAGCTTCCTTTGAAATATACTCATCGAAAGAATAATAGTCGTTTTCTGCATTTTTAGCATAATTTATTGTTTCATTGGATGGGAATTTCATATTTGTCGGACATGGCGTATAAATCTGTACATAGGTAGAGCCAACAGCTCTTGCTATTAAGACAGCTCTTCGTACTGCTTTTTCAAGTTTGTAAGGGCTGGCTACAGTGACTCGCGCGGTATAAGCACACCCGGCTGTCCTTGCCATATCATAGACCGGAATCTTGGGAAATTTCTTGCCTGTGGGTGCCATGTTCAGTTTTTGTCCCATTCGGCTCATCCCGCTCTCTTGTCCTCCGGTGTTCCCATAAACTTCGTTGTCAAGCATGATGGTCGTTATTTTTTCTCCTCTGAACCAGGAATGCAGCGTCATGTCAAGACCGATATCCGCAATTCCCCCATCACCTACCATAACTACTACATCCTTGTATTTCTCCGGAAAGCGAACCTGCAGCATTCGTTTTAGACCGGAAGCTACAGCATTCTGGTTTCCAAAAGCATTATTGGAATAATTGGTAGCAGTCTGCGTCAATGCAAAAAAGGAACAGCCCGGAGTGCCTACAATAATTGTGTTCTCAGGTGAGGGCAGCGATGCGACAGTCAGCCTCACCCCTAACGAAACTCCGCATCCGGCGCAATGGGGATGCTGTTCGATAAGCTCCTTGACAGTTCCCAGACCCGAAAGACCTTTGTTTGTATTGTAAGAACCACGTTCCACCAAATCCCGGTATTCTTCCGGCAAGTATTTTTCAAAAACATCAACAGGTGTCAATATCCTGGTTTTCATTATTCACCTCTATAAATCCGATTACATGAAAAACTAAGTATTCAAGGTTCTGTTTTGAGTTTTTCTCAACACTGCTTCAGCTATCATCTCAGCAGGCATAGTCATTCCTCCGAAAACCCTGGGTCCGGCAACCACCCTGCTATTGCAATCCAGGGCAGCTTTAACTTCTCTTGCCAGCCATCCGCCTGCGTTGAATTCAGGAATAAATATCAGTTCCGCATTTTCAGTAGCTTCCCTAATCTCTCTTTCCGGGAAAGGACGGATGGATTTGATTTTTATCAGGCCTGCTTCGATATCCATATTACTCAACAGCCTTATAGCTTCTCTGCATTGAGAAACAGCTGTCCCTGAGGCCGCAAGCATTAACTTTGCTTTTGGGTTTTCTACCTCCAGAAGACCGTTTAAATAGCGATCCAAGTATTTCCGTGCCCGCTCCGATGCTGCTAGCACTTCCTGATGCCAGCTTGCATTAGCCGAATAGCTGATGAAATTGCTTTTATTCAACAGCGGATCCCGTACAATACGAACCGGCGGAGTTTCCATATCAAAAACAGGGACAGGGGAACTTTGCGGCCGATATTGCTCAAGCATCAAGTCATCCGGCGGGAGCATAACCTTATCCCTCGTATGGGTTACAAAAAAACCATCTGCAAATACACCTACGGGTATATGAACATCGGGCTTTTCCGCAATTACGTAAGCTTTTAGCAGCATATCGAAAAAATCTTGGCCATTCTCGGCATGGAGCATCATCATACCTGTCTCAAGCAGCATTGCCATTTCTATATTCTCCGGTTGTATGGATGGCGGCAGCGATACTCCCCTGCACATAAAGGCACATACTATCGGCTGACGTGCACCGGCCCACACCGGGAACATTTCCATCGCACGCAATGTTCCTGGACCGCTTGTTGCTGTAAACACCCTTCCACCTGCAAGTGAAGCTCCGTGAATGGCAGCCATTACCGCAAACTCGTTCTCCGCCCGATAAAAATCCTTAACAAAGCCTTTTGCATATAAATCGCCGACAAGATGCATGCTCTCACTCTGAGGGGTAATGGGAAATGCAATGGCCATATCGATATTTGCACGTTTAATGGCTTCTGCCACAGCCTCACTCCCTGTTATGAAGCTTTCTTGTCTAGGAGCATCAAACAACAGATATTCCGCTTCCACAGTCTTTCGATATATACTCATTCATTCTTTTCTCCTTAAATTCTATTTAGGGTCGTCAGAAATAACACTTCCGATATTCTTTCCCTGGGAATGGAGCTTCAGCGTAGTTCCCCGAAAAAGTTTTAGAGTAAGTTATATTTTAACGATTCCTAAGCATTTTATCAAGAGTCTTTTAGTGTAATAGCTTTTTTGGGGCAGACTTCTGCGCACAATCCGCAGCTTTTACAGCGGCCTTCATTTACTATTATCTTTCTATTCTCGTTAAGCATAAGTACATTCGGATCCGGACAGCAAACTATACACAATCTGCAGCCGGTGCATAGGTTTAGATCAATTCTTGCAGCAGTATACATAAAAACTCTCCTTATTTCAGTTTATATTTCTGAACAGATTTGGCAGCAGCCTTGACAATTTCCATATTCTTTTGAATTAGCTGGGATATCTTGGCATACTTGCCTTTTACTGCGTCATCAAGCGCTGCGGTTGTTGCAGAGGCTATGAATTTCCCTCCGCCAAATCTCTCCGTTAAAGCCTTCTCAAGGTTTTCATAATCCACCAGCGAGGTTATGCCAAGCAGAGCACCCAGCATGGCTATATTGGTAGAAAGCTCGGTACCTCCGATTTCAGATGCTATTTCTGTAGCCTGTATATAATATACTGATGCATTAAGCTGTAGCAACCGATCTTTATTATCCTGCTTAAATTCGATTATCTCATCCGAATTAATAATAATGATCCCATTTTCCTTCAGCCCATCAAAAAAAGGCATTGTATAACACTTCCCCAAAGTAATTACGTGCGGATGAAAAATCATTATAATATCCGGCGAAAGAATCTCTCCCCGCTCATAAATACGTTCATTGGAAATTCTCACATAGCTTTCTGCAGGCGCCAGCCTCTTTTCTGCCCCGAAAAAAGGATTAACGGTACTCTCAAAACCTTGAGTCGTCGCTGCCGAACCTAGTATGTGTGCCGCAGTTACTACTCCTTGTCCGCCAAGACCCGACATTCGTATGTTAGTTACTTTTCGCATGCTCTTTTTCCTCCTTCAACCGTTTAAGAAAGTTCTGGGCATTGTCCGATACGTACTCTACCATACGGTAAGTACCGTCCTTTTCCCGTGCTTTAGCTACCGCAACAGTTTCGTTAGACTTAAACTTATAATTTGTCGGACAAGGGCTGTATATTTGAATGTAGGACGGCCCAATTTCTCTGGCAGTCAGCACAGCCTGCCTGACTGCATTTTGTATACGTTTAGGATTAGCAGGCGAGACAGTAGTTACATAATCGCATCCGGCTTCACGCGCAACTTCCGGCAGGCATATCTTCGGGAACTTTTTCCCCTGTGGAGCCATATTCAAAACCTTGTTCTCAACGGACATTCCGCTTTCCTGACCACCTGTATTTGCGTAGGCCTCATTATCAAGCATGATGGTAGTTATGCGTTCTCTTCTGAACCACGAATGCATTACCATGTCAAGACCGATATCAGCGGTAGCACCATCACCGGCAATCACCACCACATCCTTCTTCTTATCAGGAAACCTTAACGCCATTGCTCTCTTTATGCCTGTGGCTACTGCATTCTGATTTCCAAAGAGAGAATGTATATTATGCAGGGCTACCTGGGGAAACAAGAGTGCGCTGCATCCGGTTGACCCTACAATGATAGTTTCATCCGGTTCCGGAAGCGAAGCCATTATAAGCCTGAGTGTGAGTGCAAGTCCGCACCCGGCACACAAGGGGTGCTCTTCTATTAATTCTTTGAAGCTGCCAAGGTCTGCAACACCATATCCTTTGCCATACGGACCTTTTTCGACCAATTGTTTGTATTCTTCAGGCATGATATCCTCAAACTCGGGACACATTTTAAATATGCGCTTAGACATTGCTGCACCTCCGAATCTCATCCACAATAAGCTCTACAGGCATGGTCATTCCGCCAAATACCCTCGGAGCGCCAATAACATTTATCTCTTTTTGCAGTACTGACCTTACTTCGCGGTACAGCCAGCCTACTCTGTTAAATTCAGGAATTATTACTGTTTTTGCTGTTTTTAGTGCTTCATTTATTTCCTCGGACGGAAACGGTCGCAGGCACTTGATTTTTACAAGTCCGGCATTGAGTCCTTCATATTTGGCACGCTCAATTGCTTCACGGCACTGGGAAACTGCAGTCCCTGAGGCTAGAAGCATAATCTCTGCATTCTCGTTGCAGATGTCTATAAGTCCTCCAAGATACCTGTTCAAATACCGTCTGGAACGCTCGGCAGCTGCTAAAATCTCCTGCTGCCAGGAAGCATGGGCTGCATAGCTTATAAAGTTGCTTTTCATTACAAACGGGTCTCTCATCTGCCTTACAGGAACATTCTCCATGTCAATCACGGGAACTGGAGAGGAGTATGGATCGTAAGCAGTTATCTTTACATCTTCGGAATCAACTTTTACCCTGTCTCTTGTGTGAGTAACAAAAAAACCGTCTGCAAATACCCCGACCGGAATATGAACATCCGGCATTTCAGCCACTATAAACGCTCTTAAAAGCATATCATAAAGATCCTGGGCATCTTCCGCATGCAGCATAATCATACCGGTATCCAGCATATGAGCCATTTCAATATTGTCAGGCTGTATGGTAAGCGGCGAATTAATGCCTCTTGTCATAAAAGCGCACACAATAGGAAGCCGGGCGCCGGACCATGTAGAAAACATTTCAAAAGCCCGCAATGTGCCAGGTCCGCCTGTCGCTGTAAAGACTCTTACACCACCCATCGATGCCCCCGCTACTTCGGACATGACCGCCAGCTCATTTTCTCCCCGAAAGTACTCACGGATATATCCTTGGGCGTAAAGGTCACCAACAAGATGCATACTTTCCGACTGAGGCGTTATCGGATATGAAATCGCCATATCTACATTAGCCCTTTTAATTGCTTCCTTTACTGCCTCACTGCCGGTAATGAACAAATTCTGCTTTTCTGAGTTGAAAAATAAAACGTCAGGATTGAGTACCCGCTGGTTATTCATCCTTGGACCTCCTTTTTCAGCTTTATGGCAATTTCTTTGAGTGTTTTTATTTTTTGCAGTCCGACATCCCTCAAAGAAATCATGGCATCTTCATGCCCCATTTCGGCACACAGTGCTATAGTATAGCAATTTGTCCCTCCCCTGATAATTTTTAAAGCGACATTTGCATAATGGCAGTGCACCCCAATGAATACACATACATCGATCTGGTTATGCCAGATTGTGAGATTTGGATGATTGGGATTGATTTCTATTTCCGGATTGATCATCGGATATTTAGGGCGATAATCCGGCATGGGTATTATTCTGGCTCCTACAAGCTCCGATAGCTCTTTTACTTCTTTTGCCTTTTCCCGTACTCCGTCTTTCCAATCCCAAAGCAACAGCGGCCCCGGAAAAAACACAGGATTTCTGGCATTTAACAGTTTCTCAATAATTGCCGACATTGCTTCTTCTTCAGGCACAATAGTACCCTCTACTAAAGCTTCTCCTTTTTCAGGAAGAACAACCCCGCATGACGCAGCCGCCGGGGGAAGGTATCCTTCCGGCCCTGCTGCAACCTTGTATTTTAATGTGTTCAGTTTGATCCCCGCCTTCCATACAAAATTATTTTATTAAAAAATTATTGTTTCATTGGAATCAGGTCAAGATAATCCTTAAGCGTACCATCACACATGCAGCACTCGATGATATTTCTGCCAATCGGATCTAAGTCAGATGTAATGTACTTTGCTAATTCTCCTTTGAAGAAATCCTTTAGTATCCTTGCACCCCCTTCATAGCCTTCATTGCCTACCTCAGGCTGATGGTTAACCTGCAGGAAGCCCTTGGGAAAAAACGTACCGTCAACCTTCAATGAGTCAAGCGCATACCCAAGTAGCGGACTTTTTGCCTCTACTAGCTGATCCGGACTGAACTTTGCGCTACCGCGCCTTGCAAGATATTCTCTGGCGATCCATTGCGGCATAAACCCGACCTTATGTACTCCCAAATGCTGGTTTGGAATAAGTATAAATCTGGTATTTGATGTGTCGATAATCTGTTTTAACAATAAATTCGCCTGTGTTACTCTTTTCCCTGTGGCAAAGGGCCAGTAAGAACCTACCCCTTCACTAGTCATCCCAACTGTGTCAGTAATACTGGGGTTATCGTGCCCTCTAGGCGCAACCAGTCTCCAGAGCCATGCAAGGCTAGGCGGCAATATGTGGAAGCATCCGATAATGCCATATGAAGGTTTTTCCTTTGTACAGGGTGGGGTACGGATACCAAAGCTTCTGACATCAATTTCTACGGGATCATCAACTACTTTGGGCACCAGCCTTCTTGGCATTATAACCCTGGGATTCGGACAGGGTTTGCCCGGTTCATCCATCGTATGCTCCCAAATCAGGCAGGTAGACCCAGGTACACCTTGAAGATTCAGGAATATTAGAGGTTCTTTGGGATGTACGCAAAGATATTCATGATGGGGATCCGTCCCATACCTGGTTATGTGATTTATTCTGAGGAACCACCCCTGTTCCGCATCGGTTACTCTTAGTTTCTTGCTGCCATTTTGCAGGGTGGGATGGCAGAGTGCCATATCATCGGTAACAGGCTTCAATTCACACGTTTCCTTTAATTCCAGATAAAACTTCTCATTTGTTGACAGATTTTTACCAAACAGAACCCTGCCATCCATTTCCTTGTGTATATACTCGATCATCTCACTCTTGCCGCCGCCGCTTGCACCTTCATGCATAATGACAATTTCATTATCATAGGGAGTGATAACCTTTACGGTTGAACCATGAACAGTTACCCATCCTTCCTGCTCCCCAATGTTAAGCAACACCCCATAAATGCCTTTTTTGGCACTCGGACCCGGATACAGATTGTAAGAGAACAATTCGTGCATTTTGTTAAGTCTGTTATGCACAACTATCTGCTTTCCCTCAAAAAAAGTGTGCCGGAAAGGAGGAGCAAGATAAATTATTGCTCTAGGCTTGAAGCCTTCCGGAATATCGCTTTTGGGAATAAAGCCCTGAAGATCTGCCAGACCGCCTGCAAAAAAAGCCGCATTCTGAGGAGCTACCAGCAAAGCCGGGTATCCCAGCTGCATTCCTCCTGCCATAAAAGGCAGCAACAACAGCTTCTGTGATTTCAGCCACTCAAATGTAGTATTTCTCAGCTCTTTAAAATCGCTTCCATAATTATCAATAAATTTTGGTTTGTCAGTCTCATCCTGATCTGCTATAACCATACAATCCGGATCTCTTCTGCGCATATATACATCCGTATAGTTAACAACAGCGCCGTTTTTGCATCGTGCGACAGTTGCCTCAACAATCCTGCCGAAGCCGGGAACATCGTAGGCAATTTCGAACAAGTCTTTTTCACCATTACCCAGAGCCATGTTTAAAAGATCATCTCGCCGTTCTACCAAAGCAACATCTTTATTCTCTTTAATAACCTCGTATAATTCATTTGGGATAATAAGTCTTTTCAATATTTCATCTTTCATGCTATTCATCTCCTCTTAATTTAATGTCTCCATAACTGATGAGCTTCTCCTGAACATGAAACAAGTATAGGAATCTCCCAGGAGTTTTATAAATTCCTACCCTTTAAAAATCTGTAAGGTCATTGCTATCTATTTATACTAAGAAACGACGTATTCACCCACCTCCGTGGATTAATGGACTACCTTTCGACTGGTTATAATAACATAAAAATAGCCAATATTCAGTGACTTGCATGCGTCAATAAATACTGGTTTACGATTCGTCTGGTTTGCAACCCTTCGTCCTGTCTTCCAATAACTTGTTGTTTATTTCACAAACTTTTATTAACTGTTATTGTACTATAAAAATGACATTAATGCAATATAATTTTACATCTCTTTGTATATTCGTTGATGTGGTAAGTTGATGTTTAAGTTATGAGCGAATCAAATTTCCTTGATCCAAAGCAACCTACCGGTTAAAAATCGAGTGCGCCTTCTCTGAACTTGGTTATATAGTTCATGCAGTAATCATCAATGCCAAGCAAAGCCTCACCGGCATATATGAAAGACATAAGCCTTTTATCCAAGGGATCAAGGATGGCACCATCCATTCCGGCTGCCATTGCCGCTATAAGGTATGTCTGATTCATAAGCTTCCTTGCCGGAATACCGAATGAAATGTTACTGAGTCCACAGGCTATATGGACTTCAGGAAATTCTGCTTTAACCTTACGGATAGTTTCAATTGCAACAGTTCCATAGTGTGATCCTGTGCCAACCGGTCTTACCATGGGGTCTATGAATATATCACCTAAAGCTACGCCCTCCCTGGTGAGTTTTTCCACCAGCCTTTCTGCTATGGCAACCCTGTCCTCAACTGTTTCGGGCATTCCCTTATCATCCATGCATAAGGCAACCACTCCTGTTTTATACTCAACTATCAGGGGCATAATTGCGCTATACCTTGCTTTTTCATCAGTAATTGAGTTAACAAGGGGCTTCGGGTTCTTATTTGCCTTTAAAGCTGCTTCCACTGCTTTGGGATTTGGAGAATCAATGGAAAAAGGCGCCTCCAGACCCTCCTGTATGGTGTTTACCAGCCAGGCAAGCCTTTCAGGTTCATCATCTATAAACATACCGGCATTTACATCAATATAAGTTGCCCCGGCATCATATTGTCTCCTGGCCAGGTCCTTGATTACTGCAGCATCATAGCCTTCTATTGCTGGTCTGACCGCTTTCAGGGTACTGTTAATTTTTTCTCCAATGATAATCATCAAAACGCCTCCTTTTTTAAAAATATATCACATTGATAGCCAGCTTGTCATCTGCCGTTAGAATTAATCTTCAACCTTTGTCTTTTACCTTTGGCATCAGAACAGTCCGGAAATCTTACCTGTTGAATCCACATCTATCTTTTCTGCTGCCGGAACCTTGGGTAGACCGGGCATGGTCATTATATCGCCTGTCAACACAACCACAAAGCCGGCGCCGGCAGAAACCTTCACATTTCTGACTCCTACCCTGAAATTCTTCGGCCATCCCAGTTTATTAGGATCATCCGAGAAGGAGTATTGAGTTTTCGCCATACATACAGGCAGATTTCTAAAACCCAAACCTTCCAGGCGGGATATTTCTTTCAGCGCCGCCGGAGCGAAATCTACACCATCTCCACCATAGATTTCATGTACGATGGTTTCAATTTTTTCTTTTATACCCATGTCATCACTGTACATGAATCTAAAATTGTCAGAGCTCTGTTCTGCAAGCCTTACAACTTCCCTTGCAAGCTCTATGCCGCCTTCTCCGCCTTTTGCCCAGACTTCTGATAGCGCAACATTTGCACCGTACTCCTTACATTTTTCCTCAATAAGCTTGAGTTCCGCTTCTGTGTCGGTGGGGAATCTGTTAATTGCAACTACTGCAGGCAGACCGAATTTAACGGTTATATTTTCAATATGCTTCAGAAGATTCGGAACACCCTTTTCAAGTGCCGCCAGGTTCTCAGTGGACAGCTCGGACTTCAATGCACCTCCATGATGCTTCAGTGCTCTTACTGTTGCTACTATAACTACCGCAGATGGCTGAAGCTCTCCAATGCGGCATTTGATATCAATGAATTTTTCAGCCCCGAGGTCGGCTCCGAAGCCAGCCTCCGTCACAACATACTCGCCTAATTTAAGTGCTATTTTGGTAGCCATGATACTGTTGCAGCCATGAGCGATGTTGGCGAATGGACCGCCATGTACAAAAGCCGGGGTGTGTTCAAGTGTCTGGACCAGGTTAGGCTTCAACGCATCCTTAAGCAATGCTGCCATGGCGCCATCAGCTTTTAGTTCCCCTGCAGTCACCGGTTTGTCCTCTCTTGTATATCCCACTACGATGTCCCTTAGCTTTTTCTTGAGGTGATCCAGGTCTTTTGACAGGCAAAGTATTGCCATTACTTCAGAAGCAACAGTAATATCAAAGCCATCCTCTCTCGGGACACCGTTTGTTTTGCCGTTAAGACCGTCGATAATGAACCTGAGTTGTCTGTCATTCATGTCCATACATCTTTTCCAGGTTACCCTCCTGGCGTCTATCCCCAGTGCATTGCCCTGGTATATGTGATTGTCCAGCAATGCGGCCAGGAGATTGTTTGCAGCTCCTATAGCGTGCATGTCGCCGGTAAAGTGCAGGTTTATATCTTCCATGGGAACTACCTGTGCATATCCTCCTCCTGCGGCTCCTCCCTTAACGCCGAAAACAGGTCCCAGCGAAGGCTCCCTGAGTGCGATTATAGCTTTCTTCCCCAACTTATGCAAAGCATCTCCCAAACCAACCGTAGTGGTGGTCTTTCCTTCTCCCGCAGGTGTGGGAGTTATAGCGGTAACTAGCACAAGCTTCCCGTTTTTACGGTCTTTAAGGCCCTCAAGAATATTATAATTGATTTTCGCCTTATAATTTCCGTAAAGCTCCAGATCCGCTTTGCTGATGCCGATATTTGCGGCAATCTCCTCTATAGGTTTCATTTCTGTACTC
>CAYGHY010000082.1:0-12400 GCA_964349435.1 uncultured Oscillospiraceae bacterium | reverse complement strand
TTCGCTGTAAAGGGCACAACAATATTGTAGTTATAGTACCCATCAAAAAGAAATAAGTGTATAATGACAGCGGCTGAAGTAATTCAGTCACTGTCATTAATATGTAGAAAGGAGAAAGCTCTTTCAAATGATACAACCTCCCCGACAGGGAGCCAACTTCCACAATGTGGATTTTCAATGGAGTGAAAAGGAGGATTTGTTAATGAACCTGGAGGAACATAGAAAGAATTTTGAATCAACTAAAAAGATATATGATAGCGCAAAGGTAACTTTTCATGGAGTAGAGGCGTTTGATGTTTACAATCCATCCATCCCCTTTCGGTGGAATGGAAAGGAATACATTTTCGGTCGCGTTGAGAGGCGCTATGATTGGGCGCATTCCTGGGTAAGGCTTTTTGAGAATACCGGTACAGATCAATGGACACTAGTGCCGGATTCCATGATATATCAGCTGGAAGACCCCTACATAAGTATGATTGATGACAATCTCGTCTTGGGAGGCACCCATGTCCGCTATAAAAAGGGTGCCATAGATACATATTATGGGTATTTTTATAAAGGCATCGACATCAATGACTTGTATTATTTCGCCACCGGTCCTGATTTAATGAAGGATATTCGCTTGGTGCAAATGCCGGAGCGTAGAATTGGAGTGTTCTCCAGACCAAGAAGCGAAGAGGTCCGCAGGAAATACGGCAGTGCATCTGTAATCGGCTTTTCCATCATTGAAGGTCTGGAGGAGTTGACAGCAGATATCATAGAAACTGCGCCAGTGATCCCTGATCTCTTCGGCAAGGATGAGTGGGGCGGGGGTAATCAGGCCTATTTCCTGGACAGCGGACTGATAGGCGTAATCGGGCATAATTGCTATAAAACCACAGAAACCGGCGGGCAGGAAATCCTGACTTACATGAACATGTCCTTTGTTTTCGATCCGCAAAAGCACCAGGTGATAGATACCAAAATAATAGGGACGCGTCCCTGCTATCCCTCTGGTCCGTCAAAAAAGCCTGAATTGGTTGACTGCGCATTCACAGCCGGCATAGTCATGCGTGAAGACGGAAGGGCTGATCTTTACAGTGGCATTGGAGATTGCGAGGTAGGCAGAATTGTAATTGATGACCCATTCCATGGCTTCGGCAAAATAGCAGCTCTTTAATTGCTTGTATAAGTTGCAAAAGATTCGTATTCTGGGTGTTGAAAAAGCTCCAAGCCATTTTGCCTTGGTCGAAGCATCTTCAATGCCCTTTTTAGATTAAATTTTTTTAAAAAAGCAGGAAAGAATGTCGGGGCTCGATCGGTTATAAAGCATTTGACACACAGTATAGTTACTGTTCTAGAGGGATGGAGAACACGAGCATGGCTCAATTTACCCATATATACAATACGATGGTTATAAAAAAATGCCGTCATTGACAGAGACGTTATAAAGCAAGGCCGATACATAGAACTTGTCAATGATTACGTCCCCCCGACACCTTCCCCTGACACCTTTCCGCCGGTGTCGGCTTCTCCGTCCCCCTGACAAAACTCCAACACTTCCCCATTCCAGAATAGATATATATACTTCTCTTTTACCCTCTTCCCCGTCAACTTCTCCAGAGCCCGGGCATAATAGTCAAGCTGCACTCTATACCTATCCCTAATCATCCCAGCTTTACCTGTTGGCACATAGTCCGTCTTATAATCCAACAGTACAATTCCGTCCGGCTCTTCAAAGAAACAGTCAACAACCCCCTGCAGCAAGAGAGTCTCACCTTGACATTTCTCATCTTCCATATCTTTATATAGCTCATGGCATGGAATCTCTAAATTAAACGGTACTTCACGGTTTATACTTCCTGATGAAAGCATTCTCCCTCCCAAATCCGACTCTAAAAAGGAACGGATTTTTCCTGCATCAATACTTTCTGCTTGCTGAATGGTAAGCAAATCATTTACAACCATTCTATCAATCTGCTCTTCGATATTCCCTTGTGCATAATCCAGGTGCTGCATAACGAAATGGAGTGCGGTTCCAGCCTCTGCAGTACTCAAGCCCTTCTTTTCCTCCAGAAACATTGGCTTCTTAACCAAGACCGGCAGGTACTCCGGAAAAGTACCAGTTTCTTCTGCTGCCTGTGCATTAAAACGCCTTTTCAGCTCAGTAACCGAAACCTTGGCCGGAACCTTGGTAGTCTTTGCATACGCATAGTTCCAACTCAATCTTCGGGATATTTCCTCTGAAAAATCCGAAAGCTCCCCTGCCGTTTCTATTCTGTCTAGCCACTTTATAAATTCACTTTCCTCACGTTCCTCGGAAATCTTACTGCTTAATACCTCGCTTTTATTCCATACCCTGATCTTCCAGACAGATGGATCATCAATTAATTGTCCCCGGAATTCACTCCCAATGGCTCCGCTATCACGAAGTCCTCTGCAGCTTTTATGTCTTAGCATTGAAGGTCCAATCCAGTCAAGGTAATTCCACCCTTTAAGCATCTCGTAATCCGGAAGTCTGCTCTCCTGTCCACCGGCTTGAGCCGACCATTTTTCTATCTTTTTTGCTGCATCATTAACACTTCCTGTTATAATAAGCTTTTCCCGGGCTCTTGTCAGTGCAACATATAATATCCTCATTTCCTCAGAAAGGATCTCTATCTTGATCTTTTCTCGGATAGCCTGTTTAGCTGCCGAAGGCCATGATAGCCGTAATTTATGATCCACTACATCCGGCCCAAACCCAAGATCCTGGTGCAGAAGAATACTTTTATTCATATCCTGCAGGTTGAACTTCTTCCCGCAGCCGGCAAGTATTACGACAGGAAACTCCAATCCCTTGCTCTTGTGAATGCTCATGATTCTCACCACGTTGTCATTCTCTCCCAGGATTTTTGCACTACCCATATCACCTTTACTGTTTTTTAATTTGTCAATAAAGCTAATGAAGTTAAAGAGTCCTTTGTAGCTTGTCTCTTCAAACTGTCCTGCCCTATTGAAAAGAATCCTCAAATTAGCCTGCCGCTGTTCTCCTGCAGGCATAGCTCCAACCATGCCATAATAACCAGTGTCGTTATACAACTGCCATAGCAGCTGATCGGTGGACATATACAGCGACATTTCCCTCCACTTTCCAAGTTTCTCAAGGAATGCTGCCGCCTTTTGTGATGCCGGTCTCAGCACCGCCGGATACTGCAACCTTGACTTCTGCATCGTGTCTCCCTGTCCGGTTTTCGCCAATTTCCTTAATGCATCAAACAAAGGGGCTTTTCTATCAATTAGTCTCAATTCTGCCAGTTCATCCGTTGTAAAAGCAACGATAGGAGATCTTAGCACAGAGAGCAGCGGTATATCCTGTAAGGGATTGTCTATAATCTGCAAAAGCGATAGTGACACTTGCACCTCTATTGTTTTGAAAAATCCGGTTCCAGTATCGGCAAAAGCCGGTATGCCCAACATGGACAGTTCATCTGTAAAGACCTCCGACCAGTTTCTTGTCGTTCGAAGCAGGATTACAATATCCCGGAATTCTACTTTACGGTATTCTTTCTTTCCCTTATCAAAAACACAAAATTGCCTGCCTTTTTCATCCGGTATTATCAATTCAAGAATTCTTCGGCCCACAAGCCTTGCTTCACACTGGACATTATCCAGCATTTCCTCATCCTCTGCAGATTCTTCGGCATCTTCCTGCCCGTCTTCACTTTCATAGTCGGTTGATGCCGCATCATCCATGCTGCCCGTTTGTATTAAATGAAGTTCTGCTTCTCCTCCAACAACACGCTCTTCGCATTCGTTTTCCAGAAACACCGCTCCCGGATTCAATGCTTCGGTATCGGTATAATCCAGTTCTCCTACTACTGCCGACATAATCTGTTTAAATATAAAATTAACAGCATTTACCACTTCCTTGCGACTCCTGAAATTCTTAAAAAGCAGTATTTTTCGGAAAGCATTTCCTTTATCCGGTGAATACGTATTGTATTTGTTTAGAAACAGTTCGGGTCTGGCCTGACGGAAACGGTAAATACTTTGCTTGATGTCTCCAACCATAAATACATTTGGTTTTTCGGTAGCTGCTTTTGAAATCATGCTCACTATGATTTCCTGCACCAGATTGCTGTCCTGATACTCATCCACCAAAATTTCTGCAAAGCGTTCCCTATATCCAAAAGCTGTCTTGGAAGGTCTTAAAGCTCCGTCTTCTTCTTTTCCGGAAAGAATTTCAAGGCAAAAATGCTCCAGATCATTAAAATCAACCACCGATTTACTGCTCTTCTTTTCTGCGTATTTTTCAGCAGTCATTGTTACAAGGCTGGCAAGACACTTCATTTTTGGATACAGTGATTTCAGATCCTCAATAATTTCGGCCGAATTGGCTGTGACGATTTTATCACGAAGCTTTTTCATTCTTGTTTTAACATCATCTCTGATTTTCTTTACAATCTCCTGCTTATCCTTATCAACTTCCTTGCCGCTGCGTGGAAGAGTTGTAAATTCAATGTTTTGCAGTGCGTTAAACAGGTTGTTCCACTTCTGATTATCAGGGGAGGGTTCTCTGCTGTCCTGTCCGCTCTTCGAAATCCGGGGACTATCCACTAACAGCTTTAATATAGCATCGACATTTGCGAGGTCTTCCATGTAAACAGCTTGGTATTTTTCAAGTCCAATTGCATATTGCAAAAGCTCAACAGCCCGGGTCATCATTACCTTCAGCCCATCAAGCTCAAGCTTAACGGATTCAAGAAGCACTTTCCCCCAGGGTGTTTCTGAAAAGTCTGTATCCACCGGGACATACATGCTGTTTGTATGTTCTTCCAACCAGCTTTCAGGCCAAGGACTGCTCTGAATAAAACTATAAAGATTCAGCACCATATCCTGCAGCGCCTGATCATCCCGATTGCCTCCGTAGCATTCCAACAATTCAAAAAAGTCCGGTTCCCCCTTTTCATACTGTTCCTCAAATACTTCACTTAATGCTTCGAGCTTCATTAAAGAGCTTTCAGTCTCATCAGCAACACGGAATCCCGGATCGATATTTATATTTTGAAAATTACTGCGGATTACCTCCAGACAAAAGGAGTGAATGGTAGTTATACTTGCTTTCCCCAACAATGTGAGCTGTCTTTGAATGTTGACGGAGTCGGGATTCTTTTCAAGTCTTTCAGATATGGCTTCTGCTATCCTTTCCCTCATTTCAGTTGCAGCAGCATTGGTAAAAGTCACAATCAACAGCTTGTCGATGTCTATCGGATTCTCAACATCAGTTATTTTCCGTATGATTCTCTCGACCAATACAGCCGTTTTCCCGGCTCCTGCAGCCGCTGCTACCAAAAGATTGCAGTCCTTCTCGGTAATCGCATCCCATTGCTCACTTGTCCATATTGTATTTTTATCCATTTTTCAATCCGCCTTTGCTAAACTTTATCAGATAAATCGTCAGATGTGAGGAGTGCAAGGAAATTCCTATGCTTTCAAAAAGCGGGGCATATATAGTATATGTGAGCTTTTTTGAGGTGAAGGCTGACACAGCAATTCGACGCATATCACGATTTATCACCCATCAGACCCCATATCTCCTCATTATCCTTGTCATATAGCAGCTTAAAGGAATTGCCCTTCAGGGTAGTGTCAAACTGGCATACCGGCAAAAAGCCGCAATATTTACAGGAGGTGGTTCCCTTTTTCTTATATGGCTTTATGGATACATTCCCTTTCGTAATCTCATTACATAAATCCTTCAGCAACTTTCTGACGTATTTCCGAAGCAGCTTGAACTGCTCCATGGTCGCTGCAGAACTGTTTTTCCCCAGCACATCGCCTTTGTTAAGGGTAGCAGGTATAATAAGAGAAGATCCCTCAATGGAATTGTCCATTCCCCTAATCAGCTTCACATCTGCCAGAAGAAGTCCCCTCATTTTTAGCTGCTTCATAATGGCCAGCTCGATTTCTTCTTCAGTGATTTTACTGCTCCACTTTACAATGGGGTCATCAACCTTAAAGTATAGCATCCCGCCTGGATGCACAGGCTGCTCCGGGCCCTTGCAACCACTCTCCCACAAGGCATCAAGATAAGTGATGAGCTGAATCTGCAAGCCATAGTATACATCCGACAGTTTAAAGTCCTTACTGCCTGACTTGTAATCGACAATTCTAAGGTAAGTGCCATCTTCTGTCTTCAGTGCATCCACTCTGTCAATTCTTCCTGTTAAATGGATTTTTTCACCTGAATCCAGTTCAATGATAATGGGTGGATATTTTTCCTGATCTCCGAAGCCAACTTCGTATTCTATTGGATTAAAGCTACTCCTGCGGATATGTTCTGCTATCAGCCAAACCGCTCTCGTTACCACACGCTTCAGCCGGACGATCATAGCAGTATAACGCTTTGAGCTCGCTATCCCCGATCCCTGCATTTTATCAAGCATTTCATCTACGATTTCCGAAACCTTTGCGCCGCACCATTCACGGTCTAGGCTTCTCCATGAACTTTCACCTTCCGAAACCATCCTTGAAAACCGCTCTATAACTGCATGCATAAAGGTTCCTACATCCGGGGGGCTCAGACGGAAAACCTTCCGTTCTCTGGCGCCCAACCCATACTGGACATAGAAGGCAAAGGGGCAGGATGTAAATTTCTCCAGTCTTGACACACTGGAAATAACCGGATCTCCGTATAGCGCTGAAATCTTATCTCTGCTTACCTGTTGAACAAGATTCTTATATTGAAATGTATGCCGTGCAGTTTGGCATTTTTCTTTCCATCCCTCCTGTGAAGCAAACCAGCAATAGACTCCCTGCCAAATAGGCTGAATGTCCTTTCCATCAGCCCTTTTGCGCAATGAGGTAACCATTTGCTTAAAGGTAGGTGACTTTGTGGATACGAATCCTATCTCCTCCGCCGCAGATCCCACAGGTAGAATATTGCTGGTTTCACTGATGGCCGGGAACAACTTCCGAAGCCGCGATATCACCATGGAAGGCCGGAGAGTCTTCCCATCCTGGTCAGCAATCGGCCAGCTGATTCTCAAATAATTACCGGCAGTAGTCAGAGCCCTGTATACTAAAAATTGTTCCTCAAAGGCCCGTGTTCTTGTATCGCTTGCCAGTTCAATACCAGTATGATTAAGAATAGCTCTGTCCTGATCCGAAAGGATCCCTTCCTCGGCAGCTGATGAAGGAAAGATGCCATCATTGACTCCTAATATGTAAAGCGCTTTAATATCGTGGCTTTTCGACCTTTCAACACTTCCCACCAACACCTGATCTAAAGATGCCGGAATTAAACCAATTTTATATTCTCCAAGTCCAATTTTAAGAATATTGGTAAAACGCTCAATGCCGAAGGTTTCATCTCCCATGACTTCCACCGTCTGGTCAAAAACCTCCATTGCGATATTCCAGACCTGAGAGTATTCATTGGCCAGGTTCAGATTTCCACTTCTTCTGAACCCTTCTATACTGTTTTCTATTCTTTCAGGCACTCCGATGGAGCAAAGAAAATCATACAGGGCGCTGCAGAACTCAGATGCTTTCTTCCTGCCCTTGGTTTTCTTTCTGAACTCCAGCAGCGGCGCTGAAACTAAAGTCTTTATTTTGTTAACATTCTCAAGCATTTTACTTTGAGCTTCAAGACTTTTTTGATCCGGAATCAGATCGGGACTCATTCTCCATTCCTGCTCATCCGTCCATCGGCTACCACGGATACCACATGCTAAAACATAATTTTCCAGCTGGTCGATGCTATCCTGTTCAATTCCAGTCATTCCGGATTTTAAATAGCGGAATACCGCTTCATAAGACCAATTCTCATTAAAAATGTCCAGCATGGACATGATTAAACGAATCAACGGATGATTTGAGATATCCACCTTTCTGTCTAAAAAGCAAGGGATTCCATACTCTGCAAAAATCACTTCTATCAGTTTTCCATATCCTGCAAGGTTTCTTGTGACAACGGCAATATCCCTGTACCGCAAAGCCTTGTCCCTGCACAGGCGGATAATATCTCTTGCGGCAGCCTCAACTTCGGTAAAGATATTGACTGAAGCAAATAAAGACAAATCATTGGTCTTTACCTTATAAGCTATATATGGATATGTATTCAGCCATTTCTCAAGGTGAGCCAGCTCAGGACTTTTACAAAAACGCGGCAAAGGTTCAGTCTCCAGACAAACAGCAGGTTCAATTTTAACACCTCGCTCTGCTGCAAGCTTTACAAACTTTCGATATGCAGCTTTTACTGCCGAAAACACATCTGTACCACCGGAAACGACCCCTTCCAGACAATCCGTACATAAGCTGATATTTACTCTCTCCGCCTTCAGCATCAATCTCTCAATAACCTTAAACTCCTGTGGTGTAAACCCGGCAAAGCCATCAATCCAGATTTCCGCACCATCATAGAGAGAGGAGGAGCCAAGCTTTTGGGAAGCCATGGTCAGATCATCGCCCGAATCCCTGTACCTTTCTGCAAGAGTCCTTTCAAACGCTGCATATATTGAATTCAATTCATTAAGCTTTTCTTTTAACGGATTATCTTCATCAAGTTTTTTACTTGCAATCTCCAAGGCCTCAGGAGTTATATTATACCTTTTAAACTCTGTGATCAAAGTAGAAATAGTATTAACAAACCCCTGACGGTCAGCAGATTTTGAAAACATCTTAAAGCTGTCCCTCATCTTATCCATAATTCTATAGATAATCATGCATTTCCCTGCAGAATGGATATGGGGATAGGCGATGCCTCCCACCTCATTGAAAACCCTGAAAGCTAAGCGTCGGAAGCTCAATACCTCGGTTTTGAGAATACCCCCTGTTTCCAGCACATTGATTAAGTCTCTTTCAGCCTGAAAAGTAAACTGTTCAGGTACAAGCAGTACTAAAGGCTTCATGCTGCCTGCATATATTTTTGATTTAATTTCATTGAGGCATGAACGGGTTTTCCCGCTGCCCGCCCTGCCATAGATAAACCTCACACTCATACACTTTGACTCCATCCATTGTCTTGATTACATTCCCTCACTTCTCAATCACAAACCCGCTCCAGCTATCCGCATACTGCAGCAAAAGTGTCAAAGGCTGTTCCTTCGTTGCAACTGATCTGTTGTCATCAACATATTGCCCATCATGGTAAACTATTGCCTGAACTTCTTCCTCCGAAAGACTAATATACTGAAGAGCTAAATAAATACTCCTTACCGGTACACTTAAATAAATGAGATCTGTATTAAACCGATATGGTGTACTTGCTGGATACCCAAACTGCTTCTGTCTATCGGTAGGATCATTTACAAGATACTGTGGAATTCCGGGCATTCCCGCCTTGCCAAGGTCATGCAGCAAGGCCGCTATTACGCAGCTTTCAACAGATATTTGCGGTGCGATAGCCGATTTTATCTTCATCATTGTCTCTGCAACATTAACCGAGTGTTCCAATAGTCCACCTTTGTAGCAAAGATGATACTTTGTGCTTGCAGGTGAAGTTAACCAAGCAGTTTCATTCTCCATGAAGCCAATTAGCTTATCAAATTGTTCCTTCCGCTCTGTAACCAGAGCCTTTAAGTTATTGTACCGTTCAAGTATGTCATCCTTCATAACGAATTAACCCCCACTCGATAGCTGTGATAGATTTTTTAACGCCTACAACTATTCTATCATATGGCATGTACATTAAAACGGATTGTAAATAGATTTTATAAATAGCTAAGAACTTGCCTTTCCCTATGTCTTTTTCTGAAGCAAACCATGAGGGACGCATCAAAAGGAGCTTTATCAACAAATCCCGGCAGACCGATAAAAACTGCAGGCAAGGGTTCTCCGTAATTTCTTCTACTGTATCCCGTCCGAAAGGGCTTTGTGGTTTTGTATGATCAATGCTTCCTTGTTCATATATACCTCCTTTGCTTCTGCATATAAAGACCAGAGCATTATATTATACGCACAGCGTGTGTGACATTTGTATAAACAGCGCAGGCAAATAGTAAAGCAAGAAAAAATTTGTGTTTCATCCGACTGATTAGCAGGAGTTACCAAAGAGTTGTCGAAATTAGAACATGAACAAGGAAACAAAGCAATAAAGCAATAGTGGTAATTATTGTTAAATCTAAATTATGCCTTATATGCGTAACAAGTTTTGGGAGGTCAGTATGAAAATAGGAATTATTGTTCATTCACAAACCGGGAATACATATTCTGTTGCACAAAAGCTTCAGGAGAAACTCCTGGAAGCTGGCCAATCTATAAGTATCGAACAGATAGTACCGGTTGACGAGAATCAGGGAGATGCAAAAAAAGTTCAGCTTAAAACTATACCTGATACCAGTAGTTATGATGCGTTGATAATTGGTGGTCCGGTTCGCGCATTTTCAGTTTCGCCGGCAATTGCAGCCTATTTGTCAACGATTGGATCATTACAAAATAAAAAGGTTGCCCTTATGGCTACACAATACCTGCCCTTCCCCCAGATGGGTGGAAATCGGGCAATCGCGCAGATGAGGAGTATTTGTGAATCCAAAGACGCAATTGTCTGCGGAACTGGAATCGTGAACTGGTCAAGCAGGCGCCGTGAAAAAATGATTGCAGATTTGGTTGAAAAAATGAGCAGCTTGTTTTAGGAGTGAGATGAACATGCCAACTATTGATAAGCCTTTAAATGAACTAAAAGAATATCAGGGGATCAACCCCTGCCCGAATGACTTTGATGTGTACTGGGAGAATGCCTTGAAGGAAATGCGCTCGGTCGATCCTCAGATAGAGCTGATTCCAGGCAATTTTAAATGCTCATTTGCAGAATGCTTTGATTTATATTTCACAGGCGTGCGCGGTGCCAGAATTCATGCAAAATATTTGAGGCCGAAAAATATAACAGGTGAGCATCCGGCTGTACTGATGTTCCATGGATATTCAGGACAATCAGGTGATTGGAATGATAAACTGAATTATGCAGCAGCCGGATTCTGTGTAGCTGCTATGGACTGCAGAGGCCAGGGAGGCCTTTCGGAGGATGTCGGCGGGGTCAGGGGAAACACCCTTCACGGTCATATTATCAGAGGCCTGGATGATAAGCCCGAGAATATGCTTTTCCGGCATATCTTTCTGGATACGGCGCAACTGGCATCTATCGTAATGAATATGCCCGAAGTAGATGAAAACAGGGTTGGTGCAACAGGTGGTTCCCAGGGAGGAGGCCTTACTCTGGCATGCGCTTCGCTGGAACCACGGATTAAGCGTGCTGCTCCTGTATATCCCTTCCTCTCCGATTATAAACGGGTATGGGAAATGGATCTGGCGAAAGATGCGTATAATGAACTTAGAGATTATTTCAGGAGGTTTGACCCGTTACATAAAAATGAGAGCGAAGTATTCACAAGGCTTGGTTATATAGATATCAAGAATCTTGTTGCGCGGATACACGGAGAGGTGCTTTTTACAACAGGCCTGATGGATACCATCTGTCCGCCATCCACACAGTTTGCTGCCTATAACAGGATACAGGCGAAAAAAAGGATGATAATATATCCCGATTTCGGACATGAAGGTTTGCCTGGAAATGGTGATGAAATCTTTTCATTTATTACCGGTTTATGAAAATCATGATGTTGCTGAATTCCGGAGCAGATAATGTAGAAATGAGAGTAATAAATGGTGCAAATAGTAAGCAAGCAGCACGAGAAGTTATCTGTAAGGCAGCTTTTTTCTTTGCTAATGGTCGGCTGAAATAGTACTTCCGATTCTCCGATATCGATGGCGATGGTATGGAGGAGCTGATCTCCATAGAGCTGCTATCAAGCGGGCGGAAGGTTATAAACTCATATAAATGGAAAGGCTTTGGCTTTGAAGGCATGGGAGAGAGCCGGGATTTCCGGGAAATCACCGCACTGCAGAAACAGGCGCCGGGTGAAAAGGGTATTTCAATAATATCAATTTCTATTATTTTAATTTTTTTATTTATGTTGTCACTACTACTCATATTGCTCCTTTCAACTGCAACAATAATCTCTTTCACCGTTTTCGGTGACCTTCACCAGGGTTTTGCCCGCGTCAAATACAATGACTGCAAACATGAGTACCTGCTCCCCTCCTCCTGCAAGAAGCGTAATTTCTGTCCTTCCTGTCATCAAAAGCGTGTTATAGAATTTGGTGAACAACTCCATGAAGAAGTACTGAATAAGGTGCCCCACAGGCAATGGTATTCAGCATACCAAAGCGGCTCCGTCCATATTTCATGTATGATCGGAAGCTTCTAGCAAAGCTCAGCCTTTGCGCATGGCGTGTATTGTCCGAGCCCCCTTCTCACAGGAACGCATGACCTATATACTGGAACAGGAATCTCCTAACGGGGTGGCAAAGGTTGTCTGTGAGGGTAAGACCAGTATGGTGGGTGAAGCCTTCACGGCTCTTGACTGGCTTGCCCGGCTTG
>CAYGHY010000081.1:0-12466 GCA_964349435.1 uncultured Oscillospiraceae bacterium | reverse complement strand
TACTTAGGGATCGTTGAAATATAACTTCCGCTATATCTTTTCCGAAGAACTACACTGAAGCTCCGTTCTCCAGAAAAGAATCGGAAGTAATATTTCAGTCGATCCTTAAAGAAATTTTATGAGTTTTAAAGGTATAATTGTCCTTGTAAGCTCATCGCAGCGATTTATATTCCTAAGTTTGCTGCTTACCTGCGATGTGGTTATGAATGTTAAGGAGCGTGATCCGATAATTGTTCAATAAAAATAGTGCGATTTTAAAATATACAAAATATGCTGTGATAGGACTGATAACAGGAATAGCCAATGGACTGTTTGGTTCGGGCGGAGGAACAATTGCCGTACCGGCGATGGTTCACCTGCTGGATGCAGAGGAGCATACGGCTCATGCAACTGCCATATCGATTATACTACCGCTTACCATTGCAAGCTCGATATTTTACATCACAAAGGGTTATGTCGACTGGGGGCTTGCGATTAAGACTATTATGGGCGGCCTTGCGGGTGGTTATATTGGCGCCAGACTTCTTGACATTTGTCCGGAAAATATTCTAAGAAAGATTTTTGCATTTTTTTTAGCTGCTGCCGGAATCAGGATGATTATTTGATTAAAGGTTTTGAAGGGCGGAAAAGGCTTTGTCCGGTACGAATACATTAATTCTGTTTTTGATAGGGCTGGCTGCAGGCATATTCAGCGGAATGGGGATGGGCGGGGGTGTTGTCCTGATCCCCGCACTGGTTCTGGCTGTAGGCCCTGAACAGCATATTGCACAGAGTGTCAATCTCCTTTTTTTTATCCCTACTGCAATCATTGCGTTAATAATCCATATAAAAAACAAGAGAATAGACTTTGAGATAGCGTTGCCGATAATTGTTTTCGGCCTATGTGGTGCCTTTTTAGGCTCATGGCTGGCTGTACGGCTTACAGGCGGTTATCTGAGGAGACTTTTTGGGGTGTTCTTACTGTCCATGAGTGTGTATGAAATATTACGGAAGGGGAAGGGAAAGAAGAGAAAGAAGAAAAAGAAGAAAAAGAAGAAAAAGAAGACGGTTGATTGAAAGAGTGAAAAAGCGATAAACACAAAATAGCGATTTTGATTCACAAAGCATGTGTATTAATGGTATAATGTTGAATCGAAAATACTGCGGCTATATGCTGCAAAAAGCTTAAAAATAGTTTTAGGAGGTTTACATTGGGCATAAATAAAATTACAGAGAGGGCCTTTGAGATACTGGATGAAAAAAAGGCCAGAAATATTGAAGTCATTGACATATCGGAGATCTCTATACTAGCGGACTATTTTATTATTTGCAGTGGCACCTCCACCACCCATATCAGATCGTTGGCCGACAACCTGGAGCTCATGATGGGTGAGGCAGACTACAACATGATTCATAAAGAGGGTTATAACAGCGCCAGGTGGATTTTGCTGGATTTCGGAGAATTAGTGGTGCACATATTTCATGAGGAGGACAGAAGCTTCTACAATCTGGAGAGGCTGTGGTCTGATGGCAAATTTCTGACGCCCGGCGATGTTTAAGTTTGTAACACCGGAGAAAAATACTTTGCAGCGAAAGGAGTTGTTTATATTGTCCTACTCAACAGAGTCAGACAGAAAGTGGCAAAAAAAATGGGAAGAAACCGGCTTGTATAGGTTTGACCCGGAAAAGATCGGGAACAAGCTGTATTGCCTTGAAATGTTTTCATATCCTTCAGCTTCTAAACTACATCTTGGGCACTGGTACAACTATGCACTGGCAGACACTTGGGCGAGAGTGAAAAGGATGCAGGGTTACAATGTATTCCATCCGCAGGGTTTTGATGCTTTCGGACTGCCTGCTGAGAATTATGCTATTATGACAGGTATTCATCCTAAAGATTCAACATATCAAAACATTAGAACTATGGAAAACCAGTTGAAAAAAATGGGTGCGTCTTTTGACTGGGATTATGAGGTAATCACTTGCGATCCGTCTTATTATAAATGGACGCAGTGGATATTTCTAAAGTTATACGAGAATGGGCTGGCCTACAGAAAAAAGGCTCCTGTAAACTGGTGTCCCGGCTGTAAAACGGTTTTAGCCAATGAACAGGTCATGGATGGTGCTTGCGAAAGATGTAAGAAAGAAGTAACCAAGAGAGATCTTACCCAGTGGTTTTACAGGATAACAGAGTATGCCCAGGAATTGCTTGATTGCCTGCCCGGACTGGACTGGCCTGAGAAGACAAAAAAGATACAGCAAAACTGGATTGGCAGATCAGAGGGTGCGGAATTGACATTTAAAGGTGTTGACGGGGACTTTTCTCTTAGGGTGTTTACTACACGTACAGACACACTATATGGTGTGACTTATGTGGTGCTGGCGCCGGAAAATGAACTGGTGGATATAATAACTGTGCCGGAAAATAAGTCCGCAGTGGAAAGTTACAGGGAAACGTCAAAGAAGCAGACTGAAATAGAGAGGCTCTCAACAGTCAGGGAAAAAACAGGCGTTTTTACGGGTGCCTATGCAATCAACCCTGCAAATGGCGAGCGTGTGCCTATCTGGATAGCGGATTATGTTCTGGGGGGTTATGGAACCGGCTGTGTTATGGCTGTTCCTGCCCATGATGAGAGGGATTATGAATTTGCCAGAAAGTATAATCTGCCCATTAAGCGTGTCATTAAAGCTATAGGGGATGCGGATGAGAAGCTACCCTTTTCCGAGTATGGTATTTTGACTGAAAGTGACGAATTCTCAGGCAGCACATCAGAGGATGCCAAAAAGGCAATTGTGAATAAGCTGCAGCAACAGGGCGGCGGTGAATTTAAGATAAATTACAGATTAAGGGATTGGTTGGTTTCAAGGCAGCGTTATTGGGGTTCACCTGTTCCGATGATACATTGTGACTATTGCGGTGTTGTACCGGTGCCGGAAAAAGATCTGCCGGTGGAGCTTCCTTACAATGTAGAGTTCAAGCCGGATGGGGAATCACCCCTTGCAAAATGCGAGGAATTCATCAATGTGGCCTGCCCGAAGTGCGGGAAGTCTGCCAAGAGGGATCAGGATACGCTGGATACCTTTGTTTGCTCATCCTGGTACTACCTGCGCTATCCTGACAACAAGAATACGGAAGAGGCTTTTAACACCGAATGGATCGACAAAATGCTGCCGGTTGACAAATATATAGGTGGCGCTGAGCACGCAGCTATGCATCTGCTGTATGCCAGATTTTTTACAAAGGCTTTACGCGACATGGGACTACTGCATTTTGACGAACCGTTCCTGTCGCTTATACATCAGGGAACGATTTTAAGTCCGGACGGAAGCAAAATGAGCAAATCAAAGGGAAACACGGTATCGCCCGACGTCTATATTAGCGAGCATGGTTCCGATGTTTTTAGAATGCACCTTGCCTTCGGCTTTGCTTATACGGAGGGCGGACCCTGGAGTGATGAAGGAATCAAGGCTATTTCCAGGTTCGTTGGAAGGGTGGAGAGGTTGGTGGAGGGAGCGGGTGTGATTGTTAAAACATCGGATGCCGCAGTCGGCAAAGCTTCAAATACCGCTTTTGGCAAAACTTCAAATACCTCAGTTAGCAAAACATCAGATGCCGCAGTCGACAAGGCTTCAAATACCGCATTCACCATTGCTGAGAAGGAACTAAATTATGCCAGAAACCTTGCCATTAAAGGCGTAAGTGAGGATGTGGAGAGATTCCAGTTCAACACCTCCATTGCAAGGCTCATGGAGCTTGTGAATGCTCTTTACAAATATGATTCCGCAGTCATTGTAAAAAATGTAACGCTTTATGTCGATACTATCACTGATCTGATAAAGCTACTGGCGCCTTTTGCACCGCATCTGGCCGAAGATTTGTGGGAATGCATGGGCAAACCGTATTCCATATTAAATACACAGTGGCCTGAATGGTATGAAAAAGTGCTGGTAAGGGATGAGACAGAGATCGTCATTCAGCTGAACGGTAAGATAAAGGAAAAGGTTATGTTACCCTCAGGGCTAGATCACAGGCAGTTGGAAGAAGCAGCTATGAGGGATGAAAAGGTTGCAGAACTGCTGGATGGTAAAATAGTGGTCAAGGTCATCGCCATACCAGGCAAGCTGGTCAATATCGTGGTGAGGTAACATGTTTCACAGAAGCTGCAGGGACAAAACGGAGTACAGGGAGCCGGACGCAAAAAGCTGACGGAAATGCTGTGGCAATTTCTTTGCGAACAAGATAAATTCGCTTGAGTTTTAGTCATGAGCGAAGCGAATTTTCTTGAGATTTCTTCGATCACCTTCGTGCGTGAACACGTCGCGAAATGCGCCGTAGGATTCTTCTCAGAATTGTAAAAAACACGAGAAAGCCCGCTACAGAAAGGGCAATCTTGACATAAAGGCTGTTAATCGCATCCTTTATTATGGCGGATAACGATAGGGGCACTGGTTTTTGTGCAATATCTCTCGCAGCGGTCAAAATTACCCTGCCAATAGAGACATCGTCCTTGAAGTACTCCACATAACCCATGATATCTCCCTTGTTAATGGGTGCTGAAATAGAATCGTTAATATTTGGAATTTCCTTAATGTTCTGCAGAGCCTCCGCCTTGGGAAGAATGCCGGTCAGACTATCGGAGGTAATGAGATCAAGGCCGTAGGAGTCCTGGGCGTCATCTACCTTGACATTCCTGTAAACCTTGTGCTTTTCAATCAGGTTTACTCTCTTGAAATTGTTAAAACCGTAGTCTAACAGCTCCTTGGAGTAATTCTTGACATTCTCCTGAGCCCCTTCATTCTTAACAGACATTACCACAGCAATCAGCTCCATGCCGCTGCTGTCCTTAGCCGAAGAAACAAGATTATAACCCGCAGGGCCTGTAAAGCCTGTTTTGATGCCATCTATAACATATAAATCATTTTTGTCGGTTATCATCAGCTTGTTTGTATTTGCAAGAACCGGCCATTCCAGATGCTTGTTGGTGACGGGCATCTTATAATCAGGGGTCTCTACGATATCTCTGAATTCCGGTATGGTCATGGCATGCCGGGCTATTTTTGCCATGTCAGAAGCAGTTGTAAAATGCATCGGATCATGGATACCGCACGCATTTATGAAATTGGTATTGGTGGCGCCGAGCTCCTTTGCCCGCTGATTCATCAGGTCAATAAATTCCTCTCGGTTTGCGCTTATGTGTTCTGCTATAATGTTTGCAGCTTCGTTGGCAGAGCTGATTAAAAGTGCCTGCAGCAGATTTTCCATCCGAATTGTTTCACCCGCCAGAATTCCGATATTGCTGCCGTTAGGCCCTATATCGTCTATTGCCGACTGGCTGGCAGTCATTTCCTGATTGAGATTACCTCTTTCAAGCGCCAGTATGGCGGTCATAATTTTAGTGGTGCTTGCAGGGTATAATGCTTTCTGCGAATCTTTTTCGCACAGCACCTCGCCTGTTTTTAAATCAATTAATATATAGGCGCCGGCATCAATAGCGGGCGGTTGTGCAAACACAATACTGGTATTTGTCAATAAAACGAACAGTATTACTGCAAAAATCAGCAACCTTTTCATCTGTACCTCCGTTAATGCGCATTTTACATTACAGATAATGCAAAAAATGGGACAACAAATTTCTTGCACATATCTTAACTATATATAAACAGCTTATACTGCAATAAAATTATACCAGAAAATATATAAAACAAGTTGAAATTTATTAAAAAGTTTTTAGAAAAAAAAGGAAAACGATACTTGCGAAAAGAATTATACAAATAATGGGAGGCGATGCAGTGAAGGTCAATATGTTTGGTAAACAGGTGGAGCTAAAAACAGAGGCCGTGGTGGTTATTGTTTCTATCCTAATACTGCTGGGCTGGCTGGTTGGATATATTTTCTTAAGGGAGGATAGTGAGATTATCATTGAGACAGGTGCTGCTGCGGCCACTACCGAAGGTATAACCGAGGCAGCGCTGCAAAGCACACAGAAGGAAAACCGGACTACCGGCGAGGCTATTGCACTGAAAGATCAGATCAAGATTTATGTGGTTGGCTGTGTAAAGGAACCGGGTATTGTGACACTGGAAAAAGGGCAGCTAATTGATGATGCTGTCAGGAAGGCGGGAGGACTGACCGAAGAGGCTGCTGCAGACAGTATTAATATGGTGTATGAACTTAATGAAAATTCTATGCTTTATATTAAATCAAAAAGAGAATTGTATCCAAAAAAGGACACAGCGGATAAGGCAGCAATTCAAAAGAATATAGAAAGTGACAGCCGCCTGGGAAATGGAGTGGTAATCGTAAAGGATAGTGGCGGAAGTGCGGAAGTATTCGGCAACGGCGCAGACAAAAGCGGGGAAAGCGCCAATAAAGGTAAAGCCTCAGATGTCAACATTAATACTGCCGGTGCAGCAGAACTGGATACACTTCCTGGGGTCGGCGAGGCAACAGCACGGGATATCATAGCTTTTAGGGAGAAGAACGGTCCTTTTGGGAAAATCGAAGATATTATGAAGGTGCCGCGTATAAAGCAGAATAGGTTTGAAAGTGTTAGGGAATTTATTACTGTTGATTAATACCACAACGGAATAAGCATTGATTCATCGGCATTTATACGCCTTCAGAAATATCGCGAATGCTTCAACGCAATATTTCTGGAAGGATAAAACTAATTATTTCGCTGTAGTGCTAAGGGGAACTATTTTTCTGCCTGTTCCGTCAATTAAACCAGCGATACAAATTGTCGAAAAGTAAGAAGCGAAACAGGCGGTAGTTTTAGAAACGCAAAGATTTCAGAATGATTTTATGAGGTGATAGTATGAAAAAAATAATTCTTGTCATTTTATTATTTGTACTGACATTTTCATCTGCCGCATGCAGTCTGTTGAATGGCGATACTGCTGCAAATACACAGAGGGAGGATACCGCGCAAGACGGCACACCCGCTGCAAACAACACCAGTACAAACGGAGAGAATTCCGCAGCGAAGGAATCTTCAACAAGGGATACGCAAACAGATAGCACTGCCGCAACAGGGAAGATGATGAAAGTGAAACTCTATTTCGCTGCTGAGGACAATAGTGCTCTGATAACAGAAGAGAGAGAGGTACAGGTTATTGATGGCGCTGTATTAAAAGCAAGCATTCTTGCACTGATAGATGGTCCGACTGTACAGGGGCTTGGAAAAACTATACCTGAAGGTACTGTGATAAGAGGTATATCAATCAAGAATAAGGTCGCAACAGTTGATTTCTCAAAGGAGTTCGGGAAGACAAACGGCCTTGGAGAGATTGTTGCAAGGCTCGCTGTAGTCAATACGCTTACAGAGTTCGAGGGGGTTGAAAAAGTACGGCTGCGTATTGAGGGGACCGACATGATCGGGCCCAGCGGTATGCCACTGGGGGAGATGGGCCCTGCTTTACTTGATGCAGACGGTATCCCGGTTTCGGGTGAGGTAAAGACCATAACACTTTACTTTTCCGATTCACAAGCAATGTATGTTATGGCTGAAAAAAGAGAGATATTACTTGAAGATGCTCTTGAAGAAACCTCGGACGGAGATTCGCTGGAGAAGCTGGTATTTTTGGAATTGTTGAAGGGCCCTGTTTCGAAGGATCTTCGTGCTACAATTCCAAAAGGAACCAAGCTGCTTTCGGTCAGTACAAAGAATGGCTTATGCACAATTAACCTATCCAGTGAGTTTGTTGACAACAGCCCAGGGGGGACGGCGAGTGAGGCAATGACACTGAATTCGGTTGTTAACAGCCTGACAGAGCTTGATGGTGTAAGTAAAGTCCAGTTTCTTATTGATGGCAAGAAAAGGGATATCTACACGCACGCTATTCTTAACAAGCCTTTTTCCAGAAACGAGGCAAGTATCGGTAAATGAGTTATGTTAAATTTGTTTTCTATGCAACCTTAACAAATCAGCCGGACATGGATGGTAATATGATAATAGAAGCCACCAGATATCCGAGCAATATCAGCATGGAAGGCATTACCACTGCGAAAAGAAATACTTTGCTTAATTTTTTATGGCGCATTTTTTTAAAATGTTTAATTCTTTTGCATCTCATACACAACACACTCCGGACAATCAACAGGTGACACTTCCTGCTAAACGTATTTGCCGAATACAATTCCGTGAAAGTGTCTTCCTGCCTATTTTATCATTTAACAAAATTTTACACAATTGCCCGGAAATAAACATGCAAAAGGTGCTAATCTTTAATAACATCCAACATCAGACCGTCATATTCGCTGATGACTTTTTTAACAGCAAACAGGTTGTTGGTGAGATAGACAGTATCATTGCCAATATCTTTTTCAGTAGCGGCAATCAGGTTCTTCCGGCGAAGCTCCTGTACAAGGTATGGAACATCTCTTGCATTCCCACCAATATCCACTATTGCAAATTTGTCCATAAAACATATCCCTTCTGTTTTAATTTTTTTGCTTTTTCATATCTATACCATTCGTTGTGATTTCGGCACTTGTTAATATTGTAACAATTTCCTGTTCAATAGTCTGTAGTGATTTTTCTTAGGACTGGATAGCGGTCTTGCTGAATTCGCTGATTGGTATTTCCCGGCCATATTGTCCGAATGAATGCTTTCCCTTGATTGCCTCTGGAATATTATATTCCGTAAAGGGAAACATATCAACAATAAAGTAAATAATAAACAATATAGTAAATATTAAACAAAATAGTAAACATATCAACATAATAGTAAACATAATAAATTTATAGCGACTATGGAGAAAAAGAAAATGTCCTTGACTTTTAGATTGTTTTATGTTAGATTGATTATTGCTTCGTCTCGAAGTTCTTTTTTTTAAGTGCTGAAAACAGGCGCTTGACAGATATGTTATGCACCCTGAATATCAACCAATAGGGGCTGGAGGTGTCGTATATGAGAGTCCAAATTATTATCGCTTGCGTGGATTGCAAGCAGAGAAACTATAATACCATGAAAAATAAGAAAAATGATCCTGACAGGATCGAAATGAAAAAGTACTGCAAGTTCTGCCATAAACATACCGTACACAAGGAAACAAAATAAGGTTGCGGAGGTGTACACATATGACTGAGAATAGACGAACGTCCAAACTGGATAACGCCAGGAAAAAAATTGTCAGGTTCTTCAAGGATATCAGGAATGAACTGAAGAAAGTTGTCTGGCCAACCAAGGAGCAGCTTATTAAGAGTACGATTTCTGTATTGGCAATCTGTTTTTTGGTCGGCGGAATAATATGGGTATCTGATGCGATTCTTGGGAGAGTAGTGGAATGGACTCTGACGAGGTAATAAGGAGGACATAAAACCAAATGCAAGTCAATGATATGCCGGAAATAGCCAAGTGGTATGTTGTACATACTTACTCCGGCTACGAGAATAAAGTAAAAGCCAATTTGGAGAAGATAGTCGAAAACAGAGGCATGCAGGAAAACATACTGGATATTGTTGTTCCTATGGAAGAACAGATAGAAATCAAGGATGGCAAGAAGAAAGCCACTTTGAGAAAGGTTTTCCCGGGGTATGTTTTGGTTAAGATGATTATGACCGATGAAACCTGGTATGTTGTAAGAAATGTCAGGGGAGTAACCGGCTTTGTCGGACCCGGATCCAAGCCTGTTTCACTGACAGATGAAGAAGTTCGTACGATGGGTGTGGAAGAATTCGCGCCAATGCTTGATTATGAAGTCAATGACAAAGTAAGAGTAGCTAACGGACCTCTAGAAAACTTCATAGGCATTGTTGAAGAAATCAACATAGAAAAGAAGAAAGTAAGGGTAGCTGTTTCGATGTTCGGTAGGGAAACTCCTGTAGAACTGGAACTAACTCAGATTCAAAAGCTATAAAAGAAAGGATTGGGAGGTGGATATAAGCCATGGCAAAAAAAATTACCGGGTATGTAAAGCTTCAGATTAATGCGGGGAAGGCAACTCCGGCTCCACCGGTTGGACCAGCTTTAGGACAGCATGGTGTTAACATCATGGGATTTTGTAAGGAGTTCAATGAAAGAACTGCCAAGGACGCAGGACTGATTATTCCTGTTGTTATCACTATTTATGGTGACAGATCATTTTCATTTATTACTAAAACTCCTCCTGCAGCGGTGCTTCTTAAGAAGGCATGCAAAATTGAAAGCGGTTCAGGTAAGCCGAACCTAGAAAAAGTTGCAAAGATTTCAATGGCTGAAGTAAGGAAGATAGCAGAGCTGAAAATGTCTGACCTTAACGCTGCCAGTGTCGAATCGGCAGCCAGAATGATAGCGGGTACGGCCAGAAGCATGGGCATCACCGTAGAAGACTAATTAAGCCCGAATAGTGGGAGGGAATTCTTTTCCCGAAAAAATTACCACGAAGGAGAGGATAGTAATGAAGAGAGGAAAGAAATACATTGAGAGCGCCAAACTGGTAGACAGGGCAAAACTGTATGATCCGGCGCAGGCAATGGATCTTGCCAAGAAGACTGCTAAAGCAAAGTTTGATGAGACAGTTGAAGCGCATATCAAGCTTGGTGTTGACTCCAGGCATGCCGACCAGCAGGTCAGGGGTGCAGTTGTCCTTCCCCACGGCACAGGTAAAACAGTTAGAGTACTTGTTTTCGCCAAAGGAGAAAAGGTAACGGAAGCTGAAAAGGGTGGGGCAGATTTCGTAGGCGGAGAGGATCTTGTTGCAAAAATCCAGAAGGAAAATTGGTTTGATTTTGATGTGGTGGTAGCTACTCCTGATATGATGGGTGTCGTAGGAAAACTTGGCAAGGTGCTGGGTCCCAAAGGACTCATGCCGAACCCGAAGGCCGGAACGGTTACCATGGACATAGCAAGAGCGATTACCGAAATCAAAGCCGGTAAGATAGAGTACAGACTTGATAAAACAAATATTATTCACTGCCCCATAGGGAAAGTATCCTTTGACGCTGAAAAACTGATCGACAACTTCCATACACTGTTGGAAGCTGTGCTGAAGGCTAAGCCGGTTGCAGCGAAGGGTCAGTACATCAGGAGCGTTGTTGTGTCATCTACGATGGGCCCCGGTATAAAGGTCAATCCCACTAAGGTAATGGAGTAAAGAATTGAACGTTTTTTAAAAAGCTTTACAAGGCGGGATTAATGCTATAATATATACGATGTTCCAACTGAATATGTCACATACCACAGATAGCAGGTGCGTTAGCATAACAGGCAAAAGTCGGCCTGCCGAGGTAGTTGCGTTTTATTACGGCCATTTGCGATGTCAAATACGGCCAAAATAACGGGGGCTAGATGCTCCCGGGATTTTATTAAACATGATTAACCCTTGTGTGTCTGCGGTATGTGGATATACAAGGGTTTTATTAATGTCATTCCGAGTTTTGAAAGATCACAATTTAAGTGATGAGGAGGTGGAAAATTTGCCTAAGGAAAAGACCCTAAACCAAAAACGTGAAGTTATCGAAGGAATCGGCGGTAAAATGAAGACCGCAAAAGCAATGATTTTTGCTGATTACAGGGGATTGACCGTGGAACAGGATACCGAACTCAGGAACGCTTTGAGGAAAGCTGGAGTTGATTACAAGGTTGTAAAAAATACTCTTACTAGGTTTGCGGCCAATGAGAGTGGTCTTGAAGGCCTGGATGCTTATCTGAAAGGGCCCACGGCAATGGCGTCAAGTAAAACGGACCCTGTTGCTCCAGCTAAGGTTTTAAGCGAATATGCCAAAAAGTATAATAAGCTTGAACTTAAAGCTGGCGTAGTTGAAGGAAGGATTATTGATGCAGGTGGTATTAAGGCTCTGGCCGAACTGCCGCCAAGAGAAGTGCTTATCGCAAGAGTGCTTGGTGGCCTCAATGCGCCGATATCCGGCTTAGTCAATGTTCTCAATGGGAACATCAGAGGCCTAGTGGTAGCACTGAATGCAATAGCAGAACAGAAAGCAAGCGCTTAAGTATTAATTATAAAAAAATATAAATTATGGAGGTATTTTAAAATGGCTAGCAGCAAAGTTTTAAATTTAATTGAGGAAGTAAAGGCACTGACAGTATTGGAATTGTCTGAGCTCGTTAAAGCTCTTGAAGTAGAATTCGGAGTGTCAGCGGCAGCTCCCATGGCGGCAGCATCGGCTCCTGCAGCTGGTGCAGCGGCAGCTCCCGAGGTAGAAGAAAAGACTGAGTTTGATGTAATTCTAAAAGAAATCGGCACAGAGAAGATCAAGGTTATTAAAGTAGTCAGAGAAATCACAGGGCTTGGCCTCAAGGAAGCAAAGGATCTTGTTGACGGTGCACCGAAGACCGTTAAAGAGAATGTAACCAAAGAGGAAGCTGCCTCTTTCGAAGCTAAATTTAAAGAAGTCGGCGCAACTGTAGAAATCAAATAATTCCAAGCATATACAATGCACCAAATACAACGAAAGTGCCTCAAATCGAGGCACTTTCGTTGTATTTCAATTTAAAGCATAGGAATTTATAAATCTCCTAAAAAATTCCTATGCTGGGGTTTGGA
>CAYGHY010000080.1:8778-12652 GCA_964349435.1 uncultured Oscillospiraceae bacterium | reverse complement strand
TCATATAATCTGTCTGAGTATATTATAATTTATGTTAATTATTAGAGGAGGTTAATAAAGTGGACAAAAATAAGCTTCGAGTTCTTGCGATAGGGGCACATCCTGATGACAGCGAGTTCAGAGTCGGCGGCACGGCCGTAAAATACCGTGCGGATGGACATATAGTTAAATTTGTATCTGTAACCAATGGTGACACCGGACACTTTGAAAAGGGTGGAGCTCAACTTGCTAAGATTCGTGCAGAAGAAACAAAAAAGGCCTGTGAAATAGCAGGTATTGAAACGCAGGTTCTTGACATACATAGTAACAGGCTTGAGGCTGATATAGATACCAGGGAAAGTCTGATATGTTTGATTCGCTGCTTTAAACCGGATTTGATAATAACTCACAGGTTGAATGACTACCATCCTGATCACCGCCGAACGTCAATGTTGGTTCAGGATTGTTCCTATGCTATCCGTATACCCAATGTTTGCCCGTTGACACCACCTCTTACGTATACGCCGGTAATCCTTTACATGCAGGACAGCTTTAAAAAACCGATGGAGTTCGAGGCTGACATTATTGTAAACATTGATGATGTTATTACTACTAAACTTAGGATGCTGGACTGCCATAAGTCACAGGTATACGAATGGCTTCCATGGGTTGACGGTGAACTTGAACAGGTCCCTGATAATGAAAAAGCCCGTTTAAGCTGGCTAGAGACCCGACAGTTCAAGAGGGATGGTGATGTGTCGGAACGCTTTCGTTCAAAGCTTATTGAAAAGTATGGTCATGAACTTGGTAGCAGAGTGAAATGGGCAGAAGCATTTGAGATAAGCGAATATGGTGGCAAGCTGCCAAGGGAAAAAATACCTTTCTATTTTCCATTTTGATGTCTATTTTGGTGAGGAGTGAATTAATACAACAGGAGCTTTGGAAGGTGAAAGCACGAGCTGTCTAAGAAACATGGCACATTACAAATCGCAGTTAGAATGGAGCCTATAGGATTGGCTGTTCAGCAGCCCCTGGCGAAAGGGAGTGAAGATCTTATGTGGAAGAATATTTTTGATCTTTTTATGGCGTTTTTTCGAGCAAGCATATTAAGCTATGGTGGGGGACCTGCTTCAATTCCCTTGATGCAGGCTGAAGTTGTTAACAGATACAGATGGTTTGACAAGAATGGATTTGCAGACGCGCTTGCGATCGGCAATACTCTGCCGGGGCCTATTGCGCCCAAAATGGCGGCTTATATAGGCTATAATGTTTCAGGCGTACTGGGGGCAGTTTCTGCAGTAGTAGCAACCGTTTTGCCAACGGCTCTTGCCATGGTCCTGCTTGCAGGCGTACTATTGAAGTTTAAAGACAGCTTAAGACTCAGGGCGATGCTCAAAGTTGCCAAACCAATTGTAGTAATACTTCTTTTGCAGGCATCGGTTGATTTGATGACAAAAGCAAACTATTACAACTATATACCGTTTGCTATTTCCATTACAGCAGCAGCTCTTGTTTTCTGGCTTAAGGTGAATCCTGCCTTTATTATCGCAGGAGGCCTGCTCTTTGGCTTTACTTTTTATAAATTTATATAAGAAAAGGATGTAACCTATGAGTTTGATGAAAAATTTCCAAGCAGGTAAATTAACAGTTAAAATTTTTAGCTCCAGAAAATCGATGGGTGAAGCAGCAGCCGCAGAGGCTGCTGTAAAAATAAGGAAAATGCTTTCGGAGAAAAAAGAAATCAATATTATTTTTGGTGCAGCGCCATCCCAGAACGAATTCCTGGCAGCATTAGCAGAGGATGCAACCATCGAATGGGGAAGAATCAACGCTTTCCATATGGATGAGTATATAGGGCTCAGCCCGGATGCTCCGCAGGGATTCGGGAACTTTTTGAAGGATAGGATATTCGGTAAGGTAGATTTCAAATCAATAAATTATCTCAATGGAATTGTAAAAGATACAGAACAGGAATGTGAAAGGTACGCCGGTTTACTGAAAGCATATCCTACCGATATTGTGTGCATGGGTATAGGAGAAAACGGGCACATTGCTTTTAACGATCCACATGTAGCCTTTTTTAAGGACACTAAGTTGGTCAAGGTAGTTGAGCTTGATAAAAAGTGCAGAAACCAGCAGGTGAATGATGGGTGCTTCAAAAGTTTGGAGCAGGTTCCCACACATGCTTTAACACTTACAATACCCGTACTAACGGCGGGAAAATTCATTTATTGCATGGTGCCCGCCGCCACAAAGGCTGAGGCTGTTTTTAACACGGTCACCGGTGATGTTACAGAAGCCTGCCCGGCGTCTATCCTTAAGACACATGGGCATGCCATACTCTATACAGACATCAATAGTGCAAGTAAGATCTTTTGAAAAGTCGATCTGCTGATATATCAATAAAACTGATGGAGGGACATTTGTGGAGAGAACAAAAATTTATAATGCAAAAGTCAATACACCTTATAAGATGATAAACAATGACACCATACTTGTTGAAAATGGTAAAATCGCCTTTGTGGGAAGTGAAAATATTCAGACAGGAGATTGCTGTGAAATAAATGCGGACGGCAATTATGTATCACCGGAGTTTATTGATATCCATCTTCATGGTGGTGGTGGACATGATTTTATGGATGGTTCCGTGAAAGCATTTACAGAAGCGGCGGAAAGTCATGCGAGACATGGTACGACATCCATGGTTCCGACTACCCATACAGGCAGCAATGAGGTGCTTAAAGAGACCCTCGGATCTTTTAAACAGGCTAAAAGGTTTGAAGAAACCAAATGGGAAGGAGAGCCCGCAATACGTTTGTGCACAGATGGTTATGAGGCTTTAGTGCTGCCCGGTATAGGTGCAAATCTTATAGAATTGAAGGAAACTTCCTTAGGATTAAGTCTACTCAGGAAACCTCAAAACCTGGCTACCTTTAAAGCGAGGCCTCAAGTATTTGGAATACCAATCCTATTTCCGCCAAACAGGATTGAAAACGGTACTTTTAAAGCAGCGGGAAAAGTTTATAATTTTCCAATCAATGAGCCTAGAAATAATCATAATCATATACATGGTTTCCTGTGCACTCATAAGTTCGAAGTAACTGCGGTGGAAGCCGGTCCAAAAGGTTCTGTCCGGGTGGAACTGACCGTCAGATCGGAGAGGAATGCTGAGATTTATGAATATTTTCCGCATGAATTTGAGTTTAAAGTGTTGTACAAGCTATCAGAGAAAGGATTGGAACAGATAATTACCATAAAAAACGATAGTACTGCTCCAATGCCTATGGGCCTTGGCTTTCATACTGCTTTTAATGTGCCGTTCCATCCTGGAAGCAAGAAGGAAAACTGCAGCTTAAGGTTTTCTGCCGGTGAGAGGTGGGAGGTAAATGAAAAAATGCTACCTACAGGAGTGCTGCTGCCGCTTAGTGAACAGGAAGAAAAATTCAGGTTTTCAGGTGTGACGTTGGCAGGTTGTACCCTGTCAGGCCAGTATAGGGTAGACCCTATTGTAATTAATGACCGGGAATTTCATGGGGCGATTATTGAAGATAAGTCAAACGGGCTAAAACTTATATACCAGACAGGCAAAGGTTATAAGCACTGGGTAGTATGGAATGATGGTGGAGATAAGGATTTTGTTTGTATTGAACCACAAACATGGGCAGTAAATGCGCCAAATATCAATTTGCCTGATGATGTAACCGGGTTTAGATTATTGCAACCGGGGGAAACATGGACAGAAAATTGTAAAATATGTATTGAGAGGGAGCAAATCTCATAAGTTTGATAGAAAAGCGCCATAATAAAATAAAGAATTTAGACATTAAACTAAAGATTACTATATTTTCAGAGCACCTTTAAGACCGTATCATATGACTTATACAGTAGATAATTG
>CAYGHY010000080.1:0-8768 GCA_964349435.1 uncultured Oscillospiraceae bacterium | reverse complement strand
TTTTCTAAAACTATACTGTGCTAGGGGGTTATAAATTTGAATTCACGTGAGAGACTAATGCGATGCTATACTAACCGCGAAACTGACAGGCCAGCAGTATATAGCAGAACACTGTTCCCTATTAATGATCCATCGTATGATAATCTGAAGTCATACTTAAGGGATTATTCAGATTTGAAAGCAGGATGGGATGCAAGTTGTATAGAATCCGTCTATCCTATGGGGAAAATAGTTGAGCCCTATTCCGAAGAATTTAATTATGTTATTGAAATATTACATACTCCCGCTGGGGATTTGAGGTCTTCAAGATTTGACTCTATTTATGGAGTACAGACAATATATGAGTCGCATTTTATAAAAACAGAGGAAGATATTGAAAAGTTTCTTTCACTCCCAACCCGTGTTTTTGGTGGAAATGTTTCCTCCTTTTTTGAGCTTGATAACAAAATGGGAGATCGCGGTATTATTGATATTAAATTAGGCAGAAACCCTGCCGGTTTTACAGCACACCTTTTGGGATCAGAGAATTTTGCAATAATGTCGTTAACTGACAGAGAGATAATTCATGAGCTTTGCCAGCGACAAATGAATTTAAAGTTAGACTGTGTTAAATTTCTAATAGAGAATAATATCGGGCCTTATTTCTCTATGGAAGGTGAGGAAATGATTGTTCCACCTTTACATGGACCGGCGGATTTTTATGATTTTAATGTAAAATATGATAAACCTATCATTGACCTGATCCACAATTCGGGAGGAAGAGTTCATGTCCATAGCCATGGTTCCATTAAAAAAGTATTAAAAGGCTTTATTGATATGGGTGTCGATGTTCTTCATCCTTTTGAAGCGCCGCCTATGGGTGATATAAAACCCGGGGAAGCTAAAGACCTGATACGCGGGAAAATGTGTTATGAAGGTAATATACAGATAGATGCCATGTATAATCACACACCTGAACAGATACGTGAAGATACAGAAATATTGATCAAAGAAGTATTTGATGATCACAAAGGCTTAATTGTATGTCCGACAGCATCTCCATATATATTTGGGAAAGGTGATATTTGTTTTAACCAATATAAATCCATGATTGATACTGTTATAAACTGGAAGGGCTAAATATGCAATTATAACATTTTAGGGGATTCTATTAATGAATTCAGGGGTTGATTGATGTCCTTTGCCTCGGCGAAGACCTCGGAAACCAAAATGGTTTGATGATTAGTCCCTTTTCTTACAATAAATTATTTGCACCGAAGAAGATCTTCACAAGGAATTTTACGGCAAAATAACATTTTGCGGGAGCATAAGCGTACAGAATACCCTTCCCTTCGGGTCTTTAGAGGAAGTAATCAGAAAGGTCGAATTAAGGAAACACCTATTTTCCGATGGCGGTATGATAATAGCTCCAACACATAACATTCAAGCTGGAACTCCAATCAAAAATATTATTGCAATGTATGACAGCATTGGAAGCCTGAATATTGGTAGGCATCACAAGTAAGATAACTGACAAACTAAAAGAAGGTGTTGGATTGTGATTAATGTTGATATATTTCCTGACGAAGTTATCGGTGAAATAAATCCAGTGATATATGGTCAGATGATAGAACATGCATACTGGAGCGTCCACATGGGCTTATGGGCGCAGATGCTTGACAATGGAGGATTTGAACTCGACAAGGATGAGAAATACCGGACGGTTGCACAAGGATGGAATATAACGTCTACCAGTCCTGCTAATAAAGTACAGGGCAGTGTCGATGGTGAAATCCCATACAAAGAAAATTGTTGCGAAATTACCGACAGTAAGCTGCTGCTTTCATTTGCACCTGCTTCCGTTACGATCCTGGATTTAATGAATAAAAGTATAGTTTACAAATCATAATGTTTAGCTCTTGTGAAAAGGGAGGGTATGCTCATGAATTGTGACATTGTGAATGTGAAACTGAAGGTATGGAAGGCAAAGTGGATAATGGATGAGTGGTTTTACGGACTTATTCCGATTAATGTGTTTCACAAGCAGAATGATAAAGCTGTGCTGCCTGAACACAGGGCTGACTTGAAAAACCTTCACATGCTTGTTAGAAAGAATTTTAATTGTAATGAAGCAACTAAAAGAGCGTACCTGGATATTACTGCCGATGACTATTACAAGTTATACATAAATGGAAGGTATGTCGGACAAGGACCTGCTCCCTCCTATTATTTTCACTATAATTATAATCGGATAGACATCGCAGAATTCCTAAAAAAAGGTGAGAATACCATAGCTGTTCATATTTATTATCAGGGTCTGTTAAATAGAGTGTGGAACAGTGCGGATTACAGGCAGGGAATGGTTGCAGAACTGTTTGTCAATGATAAATTGCATCTTGTTTCAGATTCTACATGGAAATACACGCATGCAAAAGAATTTACAGGCGGTGACACGGTAGGATACGATACTCAGTTTCTGGAAAACATTGATAACCGGTTAAAGGAGGTTGGTTGGAAGGAAACAGGATATGACGATTCAATGTGGAAACCTGCTTGTGTAAACATCTGCGATGACCATAAGCTGATTCTCCAAAGCACCCCCCCTCTTCAAGTGTACGAGATTGCCCCCGTTAGCATTAAAAATCTCTCAAAGGGGCACTACTTGATAGATTTTGGGCATGAACTAGCAGGACAGTTCAAAATGGAAGCTGAAGGGCTGGCCGGCCAATCCATTGAGATCAGATGCGGGGAAGAGCTCAGCGAGAAATCCGAGTTTCATGTAAGGCATGAAATGAGGTGCAACTGCAATTACAGGGAAACATGGATACTCTCAGGAGGAAAGGATGTACTTGAATTCTATGATTATAAAGCATTCAGATATGTTGAGGTAATTGCGCCGGATGGCGGTCCAAAGCCCGAAGGTTTTGCGGCGGTAGTGCGCCACTACCCGCTGGACGAGAAGAGTATGTGTACGTTCGTGTCCTCCGACAATCTCCTCAACAATATATGGAGTATATGCAAAAATGGGATAAGATATGGTGTTCAAGAAGGGTTTTTAGATTGCCCAAGCAGAGAAAAAGGGCAATATCTGTGTGACGCTACTATTACATCCAAATCTCATTCATATATTTCCGGAGACTTAAGGCTTTACAGGAAGATGTTGGGTGATTTTGCCCGCTCTTCCTTTATATGCCCCGGTTTGATGGGAGTGTCTCCGGGAAGCTACATGCAGGAGGTTGCAGACTCCTCTCTTCAACTACCGCTTCAACTTCTGAATTATTACATGTTCAGCGGGGATTTCGAATTCTTGAATGAAATGTATCCAATTATCGAGAGAATGGTTACGTACTTTAAAAAGTTTGAAAGACCTGACGGACTTCTGGAAAATGTGAACGAAAAATGGAATATGACCGATTGGCCTCAAAATTTAAGGGACGGATATGACTTTGACCTCTCACAACCTAATCCTGGCGAGGGTTGCCATAATGTAATCAATGCATACTATTGTGGTGCAATCAAAATCCTCGGAGAAATAAAAAAAATCCTGGGAATGGAACCGGGTAATGAATTTTCAAGACTGAAAAAGGCATACATCAATGCTTTTTACAATAAGGAAAATGAACTTTTTGTAGACTCCACGGTATCTGCCCACTCAGCACTACATTCCAACGCTCTTGCACTGTTTTACGGTCTTGTACCCGAGGAGGCGGTAGAAAGTGTTGTCGACCTTATCAGAAAGAAAAGGTTGAGCTGCGGAGTATATTTTTCATATTTTGTTTTGAAAGGACTTTGTGGAGCAGGATACCATGATCTCGTATTTGATTTGATCATGTCTGAGGAAGAACACTCTTGGGCAAACATGATCAGAGAAGGCGCTACTACTTGTTTTGAAGCATGGGGAAAAGAACAAAAATGGAATACCAGTTTGTGCCATCCCTGGGCAAGTGCTCCCATTCCGGTTTTTATTGAGGATATAATAGGTTTGAAACCTGCAAAACCGGGCTGGGAGGAGATTAACTTTTTTCCGAACTTCCCGAAGCAACTCAAATATTTCAAGCTGCAATTCCATATAGCAAAAGGAATGGTCAGCATATGTTTCAATGATGGAATTGTTGATATTCGCTTACCCGAAGGAGTAAGACTTTTAAATACGGAAAATGGATTCTCCAGATAATTATTAAATTTTAGGAGGCTGTAAAATGTATTTTGGTGCGACTTATTACCCTGAACACCGCGATCCTTCCAGGTGGGACTATGACCTGGACAATATGGAAAAAGCAAACGTAAACGCCCTGAGAATGGGTGAGTTTGCGTGGAAGCGTTTTGAACCCGAGGACGGGAAATACGATTTCAAATGGATGGATGATTTCATGGAGAAAGCGTCCAGGAAAGGCATCAGCGTAGTCATGTGCCCACCACTACGCACGGTTCCTGCATGGCTTGTCGAAAAAGAACCCTCGATGTTGCTGGAGACAGAGGAAGGTATAAGACTGGAATTCGGCAGCAGGTATACATTCTGTATTAACAACCCTCTTCTGAGGGAAAAGGGGATTGCATTGGCGGCGGCAATGGCAAAGCATTACGGCCCAAATGATATGGTCGTCGGTTGGCAAATCGACAACGAACTCGGCGACGAATCCGACTGCCATTGCCCTGTGTGCAGGGAAAAATGGCAGAACTGGCTGCAGGAACGGTATGGTACGGTAGAAAACATGAACAGGGCGTGGGGGACATTATACTGGAGCTTGTCGTTCGATCATTTCGGCCAGATTCCAACTCCTCGCGTGACAAAAGTAACAGCAACACGCAACGCCGGGTACGTCCAAGCGTGGCGGCATTTCAGGAGCGAGTGTACGATAGAAATCATGCGCATGATTGCAGAAGTAATGCGTCCGCATGTCCGGGGCAGGCCGATAACGACCAACAACCAGACGTGGAACACCAGGACGGACTATTACGAAATGGACAAACACCTTGATGTCTGCGGGACGAACTACTACCCGCTTTACGGAAAAAACGGCCGGGAAAAAGCGTTTGCCCTCGCTGCTGTCAGGAGTTACAAGGACAAGAATTTCATGGCCCTGGAGGTGAGGAGCGATAGCCTCCTGGTACCTGGTCGCTTCGAGAAGGAAAGCACACCCGAGCCTGGTGAGGTTGAAAGACTGACCATGCATATGATTGCAAACGGCGCTGACGCAATATATTATTACCGTTGGAATAGCCTTCCCTTCGGGACGGATACGCCATGGGGAGCACTAACGGACTATGACGGCAAGCCGAAAAGGGTTTACTATGAATGTAAAAATGTAGGTGGGAAACTCAAAAAGCTCTCCAGCCTCATTGAGGGTACGAAAGTCAAAAGCGAAGTGGCTATCCTCTATGATTTCCCTACGAGGTGGATGGTGGAATCTCCGACATTGATGAGCAATCCCGAGAACAACATAGAACTTTACAGGGACGTGCGCGATAAGCTTTTCTGCTCGATACGGGGGCTGGGAATCAATTGCGACGCCGTTGGCCGGGACGGCGATTTCGACAGGTACAAGGTAATTGCAGTCCCCATGTTCAGCGCTGTGGACGACGGCGTTGTAGACAAGCTCTGCAGGTACGTTGAAAAAGGCGGCATATTGTTATGGCATCCTTTGAGCGGTATGAATGACCATGATGCGACGATATACCCCGGAAGGCTTCACCCGGGGCTCGAGAAGCTTTTAGGCGTAAATCTGTTGGATTTTGCAATAGCTGCCAGTGATGTAAAATCAAGAGCGGATGCAGATGAGAACGCGGTTTTGGCCGATTCCGATACCAGGCTCCAGAAAAACGAGTATTACATAAGTTGGCAGGGGAAGCGATACCCTGTGGGATTCTTCTTCGACCTGCCCATCCTTACCGGTGCCAGAAGCATCGCAGAATACGCGAGCATGTGGTTTGCCGGCAATACGGCAATTGCTGAAAACAGGACCGGAAAAGGCAGGACATATTTCGTGACATCATTTGCAGAAGAAGGCTTCTACAGTGACTTCCTATCGTTTTTATGCAGAGAGGCCGGCGTAAAGCCTATCCTGAATACCGCTGTACCCAAATTAGTCGAAATCGCTGAAAGGAAGGCTCCGGACGGAAGGCGCCTCATATTTCTGCTCAGCTACAGCAATAAAGAAGAGGTATTGACGCTTGACAGGCGGATGGAAGACGTGTGGTCAGAGGTGACTGTGGAGGGAAAAGTGACTTTAAAGCCTTTCGGTGTCAGTATCCTAAAAGATATTACCACATAATGAAAGGAAGGCGCAAAGATGGAAAAAAGACAATTAGGAAGGACCGGCACCCATATTACCGTTCTGGGATTTGGAGCCATGGAGCTTAAAGGCATGGAGGAAAAAGAAGCCTCAGTGCTTTTAAACAGACTCTTGGATAGCGGAATCAATTATATTGATACCTCACCCTGTTATGGACCAAGTGAGCAATATATCGGTAATGCAATTTCACGCAGAAGGATAGAATACTTCCTGGCATCGAAGTGTGGTTGTAATGTAACTACCGGAAAGGATCATAGCTATGACAGAAAGACTATATCCGATGGTATCGAAAACAGCCTCAAGCTTATGAAAACAGATTATCTTGATGTGGTTCAGCTACACAACACTTTGCCCAAGGATCTGCCAGGCGGTAAATATGACGACGCTATTCAGACGATGCTTGATTTTAAAAAGGCCGGAAAGATACGCAGTACAGGTATTAGCTTCAAGAACGGTAAAGCAGGTGTTGATCCTATGGCTCCTGATAAATATGGGTTCATATGTATAAAAGAGTTTATGGACTGGGGCGTATTCGACGTAATGCAGATAGTTTATGGATGCATGCCGAGGTCAAGCGAGCTTGCTATATCCAAAGCCTCAGAAAAGGGCATAGGACTGGTTGCACGTGGAGTAGTCAATAACTATAAGGCCATTTACAACGAACTATATGAAAAGGCTGGTCTTGGCGAGCTGTGCGATGAAGGCGAAGATAAAAATACATTCTTTATAAGATATGCAATGTCTCATCCTGATCTCAGCACTATGATTATTGGAACCAGTAAATTGGATCATCTGGCTGAAAATATAAAATCTGCGGACAAAGGAAAGCTCCCCGATGATATCTACGCTGAAACTAAGAAACGCTTGGATTCAGTCGGTGTAACAGCAGAAATAATTTGATCTTGCAATGTTATTCCGCACGACATTGTGCTGAAATAAAGATCAAACATTGATAATCTATGAATTTATATAAATAAGGAGGCTAAAAAATGTATTTTGGAGCTGCTTATTATCCGGAACACCGGGATCGGTCCAAATGGGACTATGACCTGGATAATATGATGGAGGCAAATATCAACGCTCTGCGTGTTGGCGAATTCTCATGGAGTCGGTTTGAGCCCGAGGATGGTGTGTATGATTTTAGCTGGATGGATGTTTTTGCGGGGAAAGCTTTAAAAAGAGGTATTAAGCTGTTAATGTGTCCGCCGCTGCGCACAGCACCGGCATGGCTTGTTGAGAAGGACCCGTCAATCTTATTGGAGACTGAAACCGGAATCCGGTTGGAGTTCGGCAGCAGATATACATTTTGTATAAACCATCCTCTTTTAAGAGAAAAAGGGACAGCTATGGCAGTCGCTCTGGCAAAGCATTATGGTGCAAATGACCAGTTAATCGGATGGCACATAGATAATGAACTTGGCGATGAACCGGATTGCCATTGCCCTGTATGTAAGAAAAAATGGCAAAACTGGCTGGAAAAACGGTACGGATCCATAGATAAATTAAATGCGGCATGGGGAGCAGTATTCTGGAGTATGGAATTTGGCCATTTCGGACAGGTACCTACTCCCCGGATCACAAAAACGATACGAAATGCCGGACATGTTCAGGCATGGCGTCAGTTTAAGAGTGAGTGTACGATAGAATTGATACCTGTTTTCAGCAAAGCAATCCGGCCATATATTAATGGCATGCCGATTACAACAAACAATCAAACCTGGAATACCCGCAATGATTATTATGAAATGGCAAAACACCTTGACATATGCGGTACAAATTACTACCCGCCCTATGGTGAAAACGGCCGTTCAAAAGCCTTTGCACTCACTGCATGCAGAAGCTATAAAAAGAAAAATTTTATGATGTTGGAATTAAGCAGCGGAACTACCATGATACCAGGCCGTGACGTTGATAAAGTGGAGCCGGACGAAGTTGGTCCCAGCGCTCCAGGCGTAATTGGATATTCACAAAGCTCACCTGCGCCGGGCGAAGTTGAAAGACTCACCATGCATGCTGTTGCAAATGGAGCGGACGCTATTTACTATTACCGCTGGAGGGCGTGTCCATTTGGTTCTGAACAACCGTGGTCTGCATTAACTGATTTTGACGGCAGACCTAAACGCAGTTATTATGAATGCAAGGCTGCAGGAGAAAAGCTAAAAAAGCTCTCGGGAATGCTGGATGGTACTGAAATTAAAAGTGACGTGGCAATCCTCTATGATTTTCCAACCAGATGGTCAATGGAGAGCCGGATGTTAATGGGCAATACCGGAGATAATATTAAATTATATGTTGACCTCCGTGACAAGCTATACAGGGTTATACGCGGTCTTGGCTGCAATTGTGACGCTGTTGGACGGGACGGCGATTTTGAACAATATAAAATGATTATAGTTCCCATATTTTCTCTTGTAGATGATAGCATTGCTGCAAAATTATGCAAATATGTCGAAAACGGCGGAATATTGGTCTGGCATCCCTTAAGCGGTATGAAGA
>CAYGHY010000079.1:0-12827 GCA_964349435.1 uncultured Oscillospiraceae bacterium | reverse complement strand
AGGGAACCATAGGGTTCCATAGCGAACAAGATAAATTCGCTTTGGTTTTAAGTCACGAGCGAAGCGAATTTTCTTGATAAAATTGATATAAACATGAGAATCATGAGGAATAGTGCGATGAATGTACTTATAATAGGCGGGGGCGGGAGAGAACATGCGCTGGCCTGGAAAATAAACCAAAGCCCGCTGGTAAGCAAGCTTTACTGTGCTCCTGGAAATGGCGGCATAGCAGCATTGGCAAAATGTGTTCCCATAAAGGCAATGGATATTGAAGGCGTTATTAGCTTTGCGAAAAGAGAACAGATAGACCTGGTCGTGGTAGCGCCGGATGACCCGTTGGCGGCAGGGATGGTGGATGCGCTGGATGAAGCGGGTATCAGAGCCTTCGGTCCAAGAAAAAATGCCGCTTTTATAGAGAGCAGTAAAGCCTTTTCGAAAGAACTGATGAAAAAGTATGGTATCCCTACAGCAGACTACGAGGTTTTTGACAGCATTGAAGCAGCCACCGCATACTTGGAAAAAAGCAGCTATCCTATTGTAGTAAAGGCTGACGGACTGGCACTCGGCAAGGGAGTAGTCATAGCGAAGGATTTTGATGAAGCCGTCCTGGCTGTACACGATATGATGTCTGAAAAAGTGTTCGGCAGTGCCGGAGAAAGAATTGTAATAGAAGAATTTCTTACAGGTCCTGAAGTATCAATTTTAACCTTTACCGACGGAAAAACCATTGTGCCAATGGTCAGTTCGCAGGATCATAAGCGTGCCCTTGACAATGACATGGGTATGAACACAGGCGGTATGGGAGCGTTTTCACCCAGCAGGCTTTACACGGAGGAATTACACTCCTTCTGCATGCAGAACATTTACAGACCCACTATAGAAGCAATGAGCCGTGAAAACCGCAAATTCAAAGGAATACTTTACGTTGGATTGATTCTGACTATCGGCGGTCCGAAGGTGCTCGAATACAACGCAAGATTTGGCGACCCTGAGACTCAGGTCGTGTTGCCGCGACTCAAAACCGATATTATTGAAATATTTAATGCAGTTATTGACGAAACACTTGATTCTGTTAAAATTAAATGGGATAACAATGCTGCGGTTTGTGTTATATTGGCATCCGGCGGATATCCGGGCAAGCACCGGAACGGATTTGAAATAACAGGTATGGAGGAGGCTGAAGAGGATTCCTCCGTAATCATATTTCATGCAGGCACGGAGCTGGAGTCCGGTCAGTATATTACGGCGGGAGGCAGGGTGCTGGGTGTCACGGCTGTCGCGGACACCATGGTTCTTGCGAGGGAAAAAGCGTACGCTGCGGCGGGTAGGATAAGCTTTACCGGAATGCACTATAGAAAAGATATAGGGATAAAGGCATAAGTGTCAGTGGGATTGCTGCGAAGGGGAATGATTATGCACCAGAGTTTTAACAAAATAGGCATATTTGGAGGAACCTTCAACCCTATTCACTATGGGCATCTCATCATCGCCGAAACGGTGCGGGAGTGCTTTAGTCTTGATAAAGTACTTTTCATACCAACAGGACAACCGCCTCACAAACCGGACACAGAGGTAACTGACTCAGAACACAGATATGAGATGGTTCGATTGGCTATTGCTTCCAACAAGTTTTTTGAAGCCTCCCGGGTGGAGATAGACAGGGAGGGTTACAGCTATACTATTGATACGCTTGGGGAACTGAGAAAAGAATATGGAATGGAAGCGGGATTGTTTTTCATAGTGGGAGCCGATGTCGTTCCCGAATTGATTACATGGAAGGATTTCAGAAGTGTATTCTTGCTGTGTGAATATATCGCCGTCCTTAGGCCGGGATATGGAAGAAAGGCTTTAGAGGCTGTTATTGAACAATACAAGAAGGAGTATGACATAAAGATTCATATAATAGAAACTCCGATGATTGACATTTCATCAAGCAATATCCGGGAGAGATGCAGCAGGGGCAAATCCATCAGATACCTTGTTTCCGAGGGTGTCGCAGAATATATTTATTCAGAAGGTGTGTACAGGCAGAGGTGTCAGGGGGACGGAGCTGCCGACACCTTTCAATCGCACAAAAAGGTGTCGGCAACTTTGTCCCTCTGTACCTTAAACGAGATAAAAGACAAATTGCATAAGATGCTTTCTCCAAGAAGATTTGCACACTCCATAAGCGTCATGGAAGCATCGCGGATGCTGGCTGAAAAATATGGAGAAGACGTAGATAAAGCCGTATTAGCCGGACTTATTCATGACTGTGCAAGGGATTTGAAGAAAACGGAGACTTTTGCTCTTTGCAGCAAATATGGTATTATTGCAGATAATGTTATGCAAAACCAGCCTGAATTGCTGCACGGAAAGGTTGGCTCTTTTCTGGCCGGAGATCTCTTTGGCGTTGATAACCCGCATGTGCTTTCTGCGGTCGCAGAGCATACCATGGGATGCGAGGGCATGGATAAGCTCAGCTGCATCGTATTTGTAGCGGACTATATAGAAGCGGGGAGAAATCACCCAGGTGTTGATACGATAAGGAAAGCGGCGCAGGAAAGCCTTGAAAAGGCGGTAGTTGCATGTCTGGATGATACAATAGGATACATATTGGAAAACGGCAGACTGCTGCATCCTCAGACGATTGCTACACGAAACTGGGCGTTGGAGCAATTGAGAAAGCACGGCATTAAGGAAAAGATACGGTAAGGCAGCAGCCGGAGATATCAAGAATAGATTACATTAATCAATATAAAGAACTGACAGCGTTGACAAGCTGCAGCATCATTGGAGGAAAAATATGAAAAACTACTATACGGAGCAAACCAATTTCTTTGGAAGCGCCAAGCCCTCTGAATTATTGAAAGAGTTCGGAAGCCCGCTTTATGTTTACAATGAAACTATATTGAGGCAAAGAAGCCGCGAAATGGCAAGACTGGTATCCTATCCGAATTTCAAATCAAACTATTCAGCTAAGGCGAATTCCAATCTGGAGCTTTTGAAAATAATCAGATCGGAAGGGCTCCACGCCGATGCAGTATCACCGGGAGAGATACACTTATTGCTTGCCGCCGGATTTAAACCGGAAGAACTCTTTTTTGTAGCCAATAATGTTTCTGACCAGGAAATGAAATACGCTGTTGGCAAGGGAGTGCTTGTAAGCTGCGATTCTCTTTCACAGCTGAGACAGTTTGGTAAGCTTAATCCGGGAGGGAAAGTGGCGATGCGAATTAATCCGGGAGTGGGAGCAGGGCACCATGAAAAGGTAGTCACCGGAGGCAAGAATACGAAATTTGGCGTGAATATTGATTTGATAGATGCAGCTAAGGCTATTCTTAAGGAATACAATCTTAAACTGGCCGGTATAAACCAGCATATTGGTTCTTTGTTTATGGAAGCCACACCTTATCTGGAAGGTGTAAAAACACTGCTGGGCATCGCTGAGCAGTTTGAGGAGCTTGAGTTTGTTGATATGGGAGGCGGTTTCGGGATACCTTACCATAAGCAGGACGGGCAGGAAAGACTGCCGCTAAAGGAAGCCGGCAGCAAACTGACAGACGTTTTGGAAAGCTGGACAACCGCTCATAATAGAAAAATTCAGATTAAAATGGAGCCGGGCCGCTATGTAGTGGCTGAATGCGGTGTATTGCTGGGTACTGTGCATGCCGTCAAGAATAATGGAAGCAGGATATATGTCGGTACAGATGTAGGCTTCAACGTACTGGCAAGGCCTGTCATGTATGATTCATACCATGACATTGAGCTGTATAGAAACGATGAAATTGTGAAGCAAGACAATATCAACACGGTATCAGTCGTAGGTAACATCTGCGAAACCGGTGACATCATTGCAAAAGACAGGGAACTGCCATCTGCAAAGGAAGGCGACATCATTGGCATTATGGATGCCGGTGCATATGGCTACTCAATGTCGTCCAACTACAACAGCCGCCCGAGACCGGCAGAGGTGCTAATCGGACGGGATGGTGCGCCGAGACTCATTCGCAGGAGGGAAACGATAGAAGATCTGATGAGGGATTTTATATAATTCCTCATATGGAACAGTACCTCCCCGCACAGGAGTACCTCAACAATTATCTCTCAGCGATTTTGTCATCCTCCATATTCCTTGTTTCCCTGACAATGTACAATGGCCGGCCTTTGACCTCATCGTATATCCTGCCTATATACTCGCCGATAATACCCAAAATAATAAGAACTATGCCATTGAGGAACAGACTGACTGCAAGTGTTGAAGCCCAGCCTGTGATAGTGGTATCGGTAAAAAGCCTTAAACAGATGACCACCAACAGATAAATGAAGCTCAACATAGATATAAATGTACCGGAATAAGATGCCAGTTTGAGGGGCTTGTAAGAAAATGAGGCAATTGCATCAAAGGCGAATTTGAGCATCTTTTTCAACGGATACTTTGTTTCGCCGGCAAAGCGCTTGTCCCTGATATATTCAACGCATGTTTGTTTGAAACCAAGCCAGCTGATGATACCCCTAATATATCTGTTACTCTCAGTCACCGATTTAAGGGCATCACACACCTTTCTGTCTATCAGCCTGAAATCACCTGCATCAACCGGGATGTCCACGTCAGTCATACTTTTCAGGAAACGGTAAAAGATTTTGGCTGTAACCTTCTTGAAAAAGGTCTCCCCTTTACGCTTCTGTCTTTTACCAAATACAATATCATAACCTTCCGTCCATTTTTTAATCATTTCAGGAATCACCTCAGGTGGGTCCTGGAGGTCTGCATCAATGACGATGATGGAATCTCCGGAAGAATAATTCATACCGGCAGTAATCGCAAGCTGATGTCCAAAATTCCTGGAAAAATCAACTAATTTTACCTTGCTGTCTGACTCACATATTGCTCCAATTATTTTTGCAGTGTTGTCCCTGCTGCCATCATTTACAAAAATTAATTCATAGGGCTTATCCAAGGCATCCATTACCAGCTTCAACCTTTTATAGGTTTCCTGAACCACAAGCTCTTCATTATAAACAGGTATTACTACAGAGCAAAGAAATCTTTCTGACATAACTGGGCCCTCCTTCACATTATATTAAAATACCCAAAATCCCTTAAACCATAGCAGAAAATTCTCAACATAAAGGCTGCTGATCTCCAGGCCCGATAATATCGGGTAAAACATTAAAAACAAGGCTAGCACAACCGCAAGATACGTATAAACCACGGGCTTTAAATTCAAATGACTCTCCAGCATATAGTTTATGAGATATACAATACATAATATTAAAAAGGGTACGGATGAAAAGAAATGGTAGATGAAAGCAATCCTTGCAACACTTATCCATGGCAAGTACTGGAACGCTATTGCCGCGAATATTACAACCATCCTCCTGTCACGCCTTTTTACCGCAAGCAGAAAAGATGTTGCTACTGCAATCATTCCAATCCACCAGATGGCGGGATTGCCCAGGAGCGTCATTGTAGAGGTCACACCTGCAGGAAGATCCGTACCTGCATAAGTTTTAAGTGGTCTGACCATAAGAGGCCACTGCCACCAAAAAGAAGAGAAGGGGTGGGTCGAATTGAGTACGTCCCTGCTGTGATACTTCAGCATGTTTACCTGATTATCGAATATATAACTGAAATTATCATACGAACCGGTTATGATGCCGGGAACATAGCTGATAATATAAATAGCGGCCGGTATAATTACAAAGAATACAACACAGTAAAGAAGGGTGCGCTGCAGGTATAATGGAATAAAATCATTATACCACGAGGCCTTTTTTGCAGATTGCTCCGACATCCTTTTGTATTCTGTATATTCAGTATATTTCACTAAAAAAAACAACAGTGCCAGCCCGCCGGCGGCATACAGGCCTATCCACTTTGATGCGGCGCCAAGGCCAAAGCATATTCCGCTGAGCAAAAGAGGTTTCAAAGATTGCCTGAAACCCAGCACATAGGACTTATTGACAAAATAGTCGTACATGAAATAGTACATCAATATTACAAAAAATGTGCCATACACATCAATGGTAGCGATTCTGGTGAGCCCGAAATGCATGAAGTCGAACATCATAAGAAAAGCGGCACAGAAGCCATAGAACCTTTTATCGAACAGCTTTCTTCCGAATAGATACATTATGGGTATCATAGCTGCACCAAAAAGCGTACCTGTAAATCTCCAACCGAAGGGTACCATGCCGAATATTGCAATGCCGATTGATATAAAAAGCTTACCCAGCGGCGGGTGCGTCCATTCATAGATTTTCATACGGTTTACGTATTCATATGCGGTTCTGGCATGATAAATTTCATCAAAAATCATGCCTGACATATATGTATGGCCGTAATCAACAGTATCAGCCTCATCAAAGAGGTTTTCGGCCTTGCCCTCATCGGCGGCATCTGTATTTTTCTCGATTATCTTAATATCCTCCAGAGGCTTAGAGCTTCCTTCTTCAAAAAACACCATTTCGTTCAAAGTTCCTGAAGCGGCATCTACAATTACTTTTAGGTACCTCGTCCTGATATCCGGTGTAAGCGCATATTTCCAGGAGAATATATTGCCGCCGGTTTTTTCTATGGCAGCAAGAGGCTTGAAATTACCTGCGCCGTCTTTATACTGGATGCGGTATTTGCCTTCATCAGGCCTTCCTTTCCCGAGACCGGCATAATAATATATTTTGCCGGTTATGATTTCCTTGCCGAGATCAACGATAGCATATTCACCCTGACGAGAAGGAGTCCAGGAGGTTTCCGGAACCCTGAGGCTGCCAAGGTTGAGAAGTGCTATGACAAGATATATAGCAGTCATGACAGCCATAATAATAAAATCTTTTTTGTCCGGTTTCATTTTAAATAGAATGGTTGCGATATGGAAGAGGTAAAAGTACAGACTGGTTTTGCGCGCGGTGTTTTGACTCTGCTTTTTTCTTTTTTAATAAAGTAATACACAAAAGCCCAAATTAATGCCATTGCTATCAAAATCATTAGAAGGCTATAACCGGAATGGCTGCTGTTATTATAAGGGGTATCGGCTTTATAAAGCTTAATGACATTTACATCGGATGGCGGCTCTTTCATTTCTTCCACCGAAACATCATCAAACCAGGCCTTGCCAGTATTAAGGCTGCCATAGCCACCTAGACCAAGGGTCAGAATAAGGCTTTGCTGGTCTTTGCCTGTCAGGCCATACAGCTCTGTATAATTCCAGTCTGAGCTCGTTCCCCTGAAATCAGCGGAAGTATCTGTAAGCCCTTCAACAGATAGGTTAACGCCTTTCGTATCTGTCCCGACATTTTCGGTTTTAATCCAGCAGGACAGTCTGTAATAGGTGTTTGCCTTTACAGCTATTTGCTGCTTGCAGCGTGAATCTGTGGGTAAATCGTTTGTTATCAGAATGCTTGCCTGCCCTGAACGGGACTGGGCAGTGTCTAGTCTGAAACTGCCTTTTTCCTCCCAGGAGCCGGTGGTCCAGTAGTATGTATCAGTGCCTTCCCTTTCCTCAAAGCCCGGGTTTAATACAAGATTACTGCTATTTGCATAAATCGGTGCAGAAATAATAATAGATAAAATTGCTATATACAATAAAAACCTTTTCACCTTGTTATTCACCTCAAATCTTTTTTATTAAGTTTTTGCCGTCCGCAATTGATGCTTACCTCATTCTTTGACAATTTTACAGCAAAAGCTGACATGCCAATAAATAAAATTACATTCGCCAAAGATAACCAGAACAATACAGGATCATCGGTCGGGATATGCGGATTCTCAGTATTGAGTACTCTGGACAAAACATCATTTGTGTTTACAGTAACTATTATTGTTAATGCAGTAAAAAGCAAAGGAATTCTTCTGTCTTTTATATAAATAAATAACAGAAGAGAAAGAACTATTACAGGGTACATATATCTTTCATGCATTCTCGTAGACAGAACAAATGCACCTGCATTCAGTAAAAGAGCAGCCAGAATAGGAACAGCAGCATTCTTATATCTGAAATAAAGCCAGCCGGTAAATACGACCAAAAGAAAATCCAGAATCAAGCCCCATGTACCATAGCTAAAAATGAAAAATACGGTTGAATCCAGTTTTAGATTTGCACCTAATAAACTAAAAAGGTTGTACGCATTTAACGAAGCGTAGGAATATCCGGAAGCAGTTTTCATATATAACTTGAATATCCATAAAGGATCGCTTAGAGAAAAGAAGGGAAGGAGGATGATAAGAGTGGTCAGAAAACCAAATAGAAAAGTCAGGGTAAGCCTCTTAACACCTCTTTTTTTGATTATTTCAAAAATTAGAACAGGAAGGAAGAAGATACCCTGTGGTTTCATCAATATTGAGGCTGCAAAAAATATGACCGAGTATTCGACCTTATCGTTTACTACCAGCAATAAGGCAGCTATGACGAGCAGCATGAAAAAGGAATCAACCATACCCCATACCGATGAGTTTAATATTATTGCAGGATTAAAAAGGAACAATGATGCCGTAAGATAGCCATAGCCGGCTTTAAATTCCCTCTCGGTCAATTTATAAATCAAGTATGCAGTAGCTGCATCTGCAAATATGGACGGGAGCTTGATAAGCAGGGTAAAATCTGCACTTGAAGAAAATATTGAAGCTAATTTGCCTATAACATACAGTACATACATATAAAGTGGCGGATAATCCAGGAACATTCCTGAAGTATACAAACCTGAAAAATTATCTGCAGCAGCAATTGCCCAGGCTTTGAAAGTCGCGATGTCATTTGGGTAACCTTCGATGCTTACGGCCAGCACCAACCTTAAAACAAATCCGGATACAAAAATAGCTATAAAAATCTCGATACCATATACTTGAGGAAGCTTGAGAGCTTTTTTTGCATTTAAAAAGTATACGATAATAATGAGCAATGAATATACAATTAATAAGTAAATCATTCCAGAACCGTATGGTCTATTTGCAAGGTCTTTCAATTCAGCCATGTCATTACAGCTGCCTTTCAAAAAACTAATCGGCTGCAAAAGGGCTTAAACTATCCTCCTGCATTCAAGGTAATACCTCTTTTCCTCGGCTTCGCCCATGGAGAAGGTTTTCTTTGGCAATACGCCGTCCAATATAACTGTTCTAAACAGATCGTGTTTGTCCATTGCAGGAAGATAGAAGCCCATGCAATTCTTTTTTGAGCCAATTTCTGTTACCACCTGGCTTCCATGGATATAATCGACTTCCACGTTTGCATCCTCTTTTATCAAGCTATCGATAATGTATTGTAAAGTTCCGACTTCAAGGCTGCAGGATGGGTGGTGCACCGTGATAAGACCGTATGTGCCTTCCAGAATAAAGGGGAGCAGGTGAGCTGTTTTTTTGCTCTTTGCGTCGTTTGCTTTGGTCATTCTGCTTATAGCAGCTTCCATTGCAGTTTGGGAATTGAATAGTTTGTATTCCAAGCTGTATTGGGAATTTGTGCCCATACAGCATATGTTTTTTATGCTTTCCAGCACGGTAGTGGTGTCGATGCCAAAGAGAACTCTATGGATAGGCTCGAAAACCAGACCCTCATCGTGCACATTGATGACTTCAACCAGTGCATAACGGGCAGGATGCGCCGGCACAGCATGCTGTGAAGGTGTTGTCTGTTCAGCAGAGGTCCGCTGAAGGAGTTTTATTTTAACATTCTCCCAATGTGCTTTTGCAGATGCAAGGGAGTGATTGCCGTCACCGGCTGCAAACAATAATACACCTTTTTCATAGTCTTCTTTTTGTGAAGAGGAAGAAACAGAAGAACCGTCCCCCCGTTTCTCTAGGTTGTATTTTTGGGCAAAGACGGTCGGATCGGCCAGCTTTTCAAGTGCGGAAGCAATCATTGAGAGGCTTTCGTCATCTTCTACCTTCCAGCCGCATATATGGCCGCCGCCCTGCATCAAATCAAAGTCATAGAGCTTATCGTAGCTATTGGTATTTTCAAACAGTACCTCAATTACCGTTTTTCCCGGGTCATCTATCAACAGCATGATATGGGGGAGTTCTATGGGGGCATTTTCCCTTATCTTCACTCTTGGGGGCAGACGGTCGAGAACTGTCCCTTCAGTTGCCCTTATAAGAGTTTGAGAGCCGTCATGGTAGTCATAACACTCCAGATCGACTGCAAGTATCAACCCCTTTCTTGAGGCTGCATGTGGTGTGCTCCTGTCCACCAGTATAAATCCGGGCTTTAGAGGCTCAAGTTTACCCTGGCTTATGTATTGCGTCATTGTTTGATTTATATTAATAATCCTTGAATCCTTATCATCCTCTTTAAGATAGATTTCCGGAAAGGTCAGCTTCAATGTTGACGGACTGTCATCAACTTCATCATTGACTCTCTGCCAGTAATCCGGCTGTGAGGTGTACTGGTCACATGCTACTACCGACCATCTGGCCAGGTTTGTTCCTTTGGCAGGCAGTAATATTTCCGGTATGTGAACTCCTGTTTTTTCGAATAAGCTATCCATCGCAATCCTCCTAACAATAAGAATTATTTTATACAAATTGTTCTATAATGTCTATGAATTTTTTACATTGATTATTGTAATAATAGTTATGGAAAGACACGCGGGTTCTATATGATTTTACGGAGGCTGGATTATGCTGCACAGGTATAGTGAGGTGCTCAATCTCCCGGTGCTTTGTGCCGACAGCGGTGAAAAGGCAGGAATTGTAAAGGATATAATATTCAGTCCGGCAGGTAAAGAGGTTAAGGCTCTCCTCCTTGAGCAAAGAGGACTTTCCTTAAAAAAACAGGTGGTATTACTCAGCAAACTGCTAAGTCTGGGTAATGATGCGGCCATTGTCGACGGCAGCAGCTGTATATCGAAAATGGACAAGACAGCTTATTCTGAAGCTTTTCGCGATGAGGGCAGCCTCCTTGGTCTTAAAGTATACTCAAAGGAGGGAGGGGAACTTGGGGTCGTCAAGGATGTAATATTTGACTATCGGACTGGTAAAATAGAAGGGTTTGAAATATCTGACGGCCTTTTTCAGGATGTGATGTCAGGACGAAAGCTTCTGCCTTTGTTTGGCAAGGTGGAATTGGGAGAGGAATTTGCTGTAGTTGGGCGCGAATCAGTAGAAGAAATGGAAGGAACGGGCGGCGGAATAAGAAACAAGCTGCTAAAATGAATAGGAAGGGCACATAATACACAGCTGTATTCAGCAGAAAGGAGACTTGAAAGCATGTATAATGGTTTTTTAAAAGGAGTTGTGATTGGAGGCATCGTTGCTACATCTGTCAGCATGATGATAAATTCTAATGCGGTTAAGCCAAGAACGAAGAGACGGATGTTGAGAAACGGCAGGTCGTTTTTGAGAAGGTCAGGCAGCATTATAAGCGATGTTGCAGACATATTCAGATGAACTTATTGTTATGCGCCAGCGTATTTTGTAGTATAAACAGAAATAAGCCGAAAGGCTTTTATACCCCGAATGTCAACTTAGTATGACTTTAGAGCGGGGAGTAAGCATGCATTCTCTCAAATCCTCGTGAAGACCGGGTAGGAGCACATACCTGGTCTTTTTAAAGTGAAGCAGCATACAGAAAGCAGGTCAGCCACATCTGTGTCTGATCTTCATTCTTAATCTTTGTTTTCAGTTTATGAAGTTATGCGGAGGTGATATCAGGTGAGGTATAGGAAACTGCTTTTTTATATTTGTGCAGGGCTGATCATATTGACAATAGCGGTGTTTCTTTATACCTATAAAGGCAAGATATCGAGGATTTTATCACCTTTTCTAATGACGATACCACTGGTCTATATCGTGAAACCTTTGACTGAAAAGCTGAAAGCAAAGAAAATACCTATGAGCGTATCCATTCTGTCAGTCTATTTTGTCTTTCTGGCTGCGCTGGCCGCTGCCTGCATTTTCTTTATCCCGGAATTGACAACCAATATTCGAGAACTGATGGAAACACTTCCTGAGCTTATGTCAAGCTATGAGAATATTTTTAACGGCCTGCTGTCAACAATCAAGTCCAGCAAATGGTCTGATGATGTAAAGCTTGTTATTTTTGAAAAAATAGGGGATGGAACCGCCTTGATACAAAGTACATTGGTGGGATTTCTGGATAACGGGCTTAATACCATTGTTGATATGGTACGGATTCTTTTTGACCTGACTGTAGCGATGGTGATTGCTTACTATGTTGTGAAAGATGCCCGAAAAATCCGGGACTATTCGCTATCGCTGCTGCCAAGGCGCTGGAAAAGCGGGGTTGTGGGAATGGGGAAGGAAATAAACCTGATACTGGCAGGCTTTATACAGGGACAACTGTTGACGGCATTTATTGTGGGGGTTCTTGAGACAATGGGTCTTATGCTGGTGAAAATGAAGTACCCGCTTGCGTTGGGGATGATAGGAGGAATTGCTAATATAATACCGTATTTTGGACCTTACATAGGCGCTGTGCCTGCATTGGCAGTTGCGCTGACAATATCGCCAATGAAAGCATTGTGGACAGCTGTTATGTTTGTGGTAGTACAGCAGATAGACAATAATTTTATCTCGCCAAAGATTATAGAGGGCAAACTAGGTCTGCATCCCGTAGCGACAATTTTTGCAGTGCTGGCGGGGGGCGAGTTTTTCGGAATTCCAGGCATGCTGCTGGCCGTGCCGGTCATTGCGGTTATTCGGGTATTGGTGAATAAAATGGTGGAAGCAATTGTGTGACATGAAAAAATTTGATTTTCAAATACTATGGATTTTTATGTAACAGATTTGTTATAATGAAATTTCTAATGTATGAATTTCCGGGGGTTTGATAATGCTGATTAATGACACTGGTTTTATAGATGTGCCGCTGTTTATCAAGGGGAAGGTCAGAAAT
>CAYGHY010000078.1:0-12857 GCA_964349435.1 uncultured Oscillospiraceae bacterium | reverse complement strand
GTAAATGTTTTACCGCTTAATGCATTTACTCAAAAATTGGTTATTGCTAATTTGCCAAAATCAGTTGGAGGTGCATGGTACACAAGAATGTTCCAGGGGTTTGGCCGCTATGCCGGTCAATCAGAATCCGAAACTTTCCAGGTTGGACCTAGTGCAGGGGATGCTGCGGCTCAGAACAGGATGGTCCAGGATATGGTAGCTCAGGGCGTTGATGTAATTGCTGTCGCCCCGTTTGCCCCTGAGCAAATCGATGTTGAACTCAAAAAGGCAATGGATGCAGGTATCATTGTTGTTTCAAATGAAGGACCGAAGCTTCAAAACACGCATTATGATGTCGAAGCATTTGACAATGCCAAGTTTGGTGAAAAAGCAGCCGACGCCATGGCAAAGGGTATGGGAGAGGAAGGTCCCGTCATCATGTTTGTGGGCAGCTTGGGCTCAACTACTCATGTTGCATGGGCAACAGGGATTGTTGACACATTAAAGGCCAAATATCCCAAGATATCTATTGCAAATAAGGACGGTATCTTTATCGAAACAGGTAATAATGCTGCACTCTCTTATGAAAGAGCCAAGGAAGCTCTAAAGGCTTATCCGGACGCCAAAGGCATATTTTGCCCATCCTCGACCGATACCCCATCCATTGCAAGAGCAATAGAGGAAGCCGGCTTAACCAAGCAGATTACTTTTGTTGCCGTAGGCCTGCCAAATGCTACCCGTACATACATCAAGAGCGGAGCTCTCGATGTATTGACCAGCTGGGATCCTGCCGATTTAGGCCTTGCCATGTGCAGAGTTGCATCTGCGGTCAAATCAAATGTTAAGCTAAAGACCGGAGATGACCTGGGAGTATTCGGTTTCAATAAAATCAATGTTAAAGGTAAGGTTATTGAAGGTACTGAGTGGCGACTGATTACAGCTGCTGACGTTCATAAATATAACTATTAATTACCGTATAACCTAATTGGTTATTAGTGTTGGAAGCGGCGGTCGGACGGAAATTCCTTCCGGCCGCCGACCATTCCAGGTTGTCGGTTCGATACGGAAGGAGAGATTAGTGTATGAGCAAACCGGTAATTGAGATGAAAGGAATTTGCAAGGCTTTTTCCGGCAATAGAGTTCTCAGCAATATCGATTTGATTGTAAATCCAGGTGAGATACTCTGTCTTGTCGGGGAGAACGGCAGCGGGAAGTCTACATTGATAAAGATCATTTCCGGGGTTTATACCTATGATGCCGGACATTTAAGGATTAACGGCAAAAGCTTTCAAAATATTACCACGACTCAATCCATTGATGAAGGTATTCAGGTTATATACCAGGACTTTTCTTTATTTCCAAACTTGACTGTTGCCGAGAATATTTCTATGAGTTATCGGATTCAAAAAAGAAAAAAGTTTATAAATTGGGTTTTCAATAAAAAGCTGGCGACAGAAGCGTTGGAGAAAATAGGAGTAAAGGTGGACTTGAATCTTGAGGTAGGCCAGCTGCCCGTTGCCCAAAAACAGATAGTAGCAATTACCAGAGCTATTATACAGCAAGCAAAATTGATTATTATGGATGAGCCTACAACAGCTTTAACGCAAAAAGAGATAGTCAGGCTCTTTGAAATTATTAACGGCCTTAAAGCGCAAGGTATATCAGTAATCTTTGTAAGCCACAAGCTTGATGAGGTTACTACCATAAGTGACCGTATCGTAGTGATTCGCAGCGGAGAAAAGGTAGTTGATGAAGTATTCGAGAATTTCCAAAAGGAGAAACTGGTTTATTATATGACAGGCAAAGAGATTGAAGAGGAGCCTTTCGTATGTGAAAAGGTTTCGGGGGAGCCGTTGATCGAGGTGCAGAATATTTCAAGGCAGGGTGAGTTTGAGAATGTGTCCTTTGCCGTTCATTCTGGTGAAATACTGGCAATAACAGGGCAGCTGGGCTCGGGCCGGACGGAACTTGCAAAGTCACTGTTTGGCATTACTCCAATCACAAAAGGCAGGATTTTAATAAATGGAATAGAAAAAAAGATCAACAGCCGAAAGGATGCTTTAGATAACGGAGTTGCATACCTGCCGGAGGATCGTTTGACAGAAGGCCTGTTTCTGAACCGTTCACTGGGAGATAACTTTGCATCGACTATTATTGACAAGATTAAAAATAAATACGGAATTGTACCTGAAAAGAGGATGGAGGAATTATCGGAACACTGGATGACAGAGCTTAATATGTCCAAGAAACCATATACCACACCTGTTAGAAATTACTCGGGAGGTAATCAGCAAAGAATAGTAATTGGAAAATGGCTGGCTGCCGAACCTAAAATATTTATTCTCAATTGCCCGACTGTGGGTGTTGATGTAAAATCAAAGAGTGAGATACATACAATTATGAAAAATCTTGCCAAAAAAGGACTTGCAATCATAATGATATCAAATGATATAGGTGAGATCATATCTACATCCAACAGGGTAATAGTTATGAATTCCGGGAAGGTAATATTTGAAGGAATTACAAAAGACATATCCCCGAAAGAACTGGATGAAAGAATTATATTGACACAATAAAGAGTAGATTTAATAAAATTTTGAAATTCGGAGAGAGTAATATGATAAAATCAGTGTTCAAGGATATTGTGTATAAAAACGAGTTTTTGTCATTTGTTCTAATCACTGCTTTAGGCGTTTCATTCAGTATTGCCAATCCGGTATTTTTCAGTATTATTAACATTTTTGATTTGCTGAAGATGAGCGTTTTGCCTGGTATTTTCGCCTGTGCGGTAATGATAGTGCTGATTAGCGGTGGAATTGATATGAGTTTTCTGTGGATAGGAATGTTTGCAGCATATTCAACTTCCAAGGCATTATCTATTCTTCAGACAAATACCGGATTTGTAATGCCATTATTGTATGTATTTTTAATTAGTATGGCGATCGGCACCATACTTGGAAGTTTTAATGCCATGCTGGTATCGAAATTTGATATCCCCGTATTTATAGCAACCTTGAGTTCTGCAAATATTTTTATGGGAATTATGTTTCAGTTTGTTGGCAGCGAGTATATTTTCCCTGAGCAGATGCCCAGGAAAATGATTGATTTTTCTAATACGCTGCTGTTTGCAAGACCCTCTGCCGATGGGACCATGGTGGGACTTCATGTTTCGGTAGTCATAACAATAGCAGCAATGCTGATTACGCATTTGATTTTGAAATATACTATGATCGGACGCAGTATTTATGCACTCGGAGGAGATGCGTCATCTGCGGAAAGGATTGGTTTAAACCTGACAAAAGTAAGAATGTTCATTTATATGTTTGCAGGCACGATTGCTGGTCTTGCAGGTATAATAAGCGTATCAAACATACAGGTTGCCAATCCCTTTGACTTCCAGGGGCGTGAGTTGATGGTTATTTCAGCGGTTGTCATAGGAGGAACTAAGATAACAGGCGGCGGAGGCAGTGTAATCGGTGTTGTGCTGGGCGTCCTGTTGACCAACATAATCTACCAAAATCTCGTTCTTGTAGGGATTCGGCCAGAATACAACAAATTTGCATTTGGCATCTTGATCATTTTTGCAACAATAGTACAGTCGTTGCAGGAAAAGTATAAAGACAGAAAGGTGCGATGACTATGAAAAAAATACTGAAAATAGATCAGCAAACGCAGCAGCTGACAGCAATCTCGATAGCTCTTTTCTTGCTGATGATCATACTAAGACCGAATAATTTCCTAAAGCCCGCCAATATTCATTCCATGCTTTTGCAGCTGGTGGAGCCGGGGTTGTTTGCTCTGTGTATTTCATTAGCATATCTTTCAAGGGGTATTGACCTATCGATTGTAAGCATAGCAAACCTTGTCGGCATCATAAATGGTGTTATCCTTCGCTCCTATATTACACCTGCAAGTACCGAAGGAGAAACAGTTGCAATTCTGCTGCTATGCCTTTTGGTTGGATTGGCAATTGGCGTCTTGTGCGGGTTGTTTAATGGGTTCTTAATAGCAGAGCTTGGCATACTTCCAATATTGGTAACGCTCGGAACACAGAATTTGTTTATGGGAATTGCCATGGTTATAACTCAAGGGCGTGCAGAGGGTAATTTTCCTTCTATTTTGCTAAAGCTGGCTGACGTTAATCTTTTAGGGTTTGGCAGATTTAGTGGTATTCCCCTGGTAACTGGTTTCTTTTTGGTAGTGTTTATTACAGTATGCATTGTTGTTCATAAGACTCCGTATGGGTTGAAGCTTCAGTGGTATGGTTCAAGCAAACAGGTATCATATTTCACCGGAATCAACAATAAAATGGTTATTTACACAACCTATCTTATCAGCGGATTAATTGCCTCGACCGCAGGGTTTGTAATTATGGCAAGAAGCAATTCAGCCAAAGCGGATTACGGGTTGACATATGTCTTTTTAGCTCTGTTAATAAACGTATTGGCAGGAATAAGTCCTTTAGGCGGCAGAGGAAAGGTGTATAATGTTATTCTGTCGCTGGTTGCACTTCAAATTCTGAGTACAGGCTTCAACATGTTAAGAGTAAGCCCGTTAATTAGAGATTCTTTGTTTGGTTTTCTTCTGGTATTTTCTATAATTCTCGACTATGTCCTAGCTAGAAGGCAGGCTGAAAAATTGAACCGCCGTGCTATATTGGCTGCAAAAGCATCAAACAACCAGTAAGCAGTTATTATAAGCTTACAAGCAAGCTCAATAAAAACGGAGGTGGTTATGATGATCGGACAATTGGAGCAAAAAGTCAGGGTAGCTGTGGTAGGATTAGGTTTTGGACGGCATTTTGCGCCTATTTATCAAGCTCATAGGAATTCGGTATTGGAAGCAATATGCTGTCTCAACGAAACACAAGTCAGGGAGGTTGGTGATAAATACAAGGTTAAAAAATTATATACGGATTACCAGGAAGTGTTGGACGATAAAGATATCGACGCGATACACATTGTCACCCCTTGCCAGGATCATGCATGGATGAGCATTGCGGCAATGAAAGCAGGGAAACATACCGCGTGCACTGTTCCTGTGGGAATGTCTCTGAATGAGATCAGGGAGGTGGTAAAAACACAGAAAGAAACCGGTATGACTTATATGATGATGGAAACCGCCATATTCACACGAGAATATTTGTATATACAAAATCTTAGGGATAATGGCAAAATAGGGAAAATACAATTTGTCAGAGGTTCACATTTGCAGGATATGAGCATTGAAGGATGGTCTGAGTTTTGGAATGGTTTACCGCCTATGTGGTATTCGACTCACTGTGTTGGTCCATGCCTTGAGATTGTGAATGCAGGAGGACTTGCACACAGTGTTTCCTGTAGAGGATCCGGAACTATCCGTGAAGACTACATACCGTTGTACAACTCTCCATTTTCATTTGAAACGGCACATCTGAAGGTGAGGAACTCTGATGTGATTTGTGAGGTCAGCCGTTTTGTTCACGGGGTAACAAGACAATATTGCGAGACGCTTGATGTTTATGGATCAAAAACTTCAGTTGAGTGGCGTAGAAAATCCGACGATGGACTGCTCCTCTTCAATGGTGGAGAAAATGTTGAAATAATTGATCCCCCGGATGCAACTGAAAACTTGCCTGAAGAGATTATGGCGTTCACTCTTGGTGAAACAGTAAGCCACAAGGAACATGCATCATTTATACAGGGAAGAGGCCATGGCGGTTCCTATCCGCATCTGGTGAATGAATTTGTAGGTGCAATTATTGAGGGAAGAAAACCTTTGATTGATATCGTCAAGGCGGCAAACTGGTCAGCTGTTGGTTTCTGCGCACATCAATCCGCACTTGAAGGAGGGGAATCCATTGACATTCCAGACTACAGTAAAATTTAAATCTGTGTAATTGCAGTCATCGGAGAACCGTACCGCTGCTAAGCAGCAAGCCTACATGGTCGATGCGGTGGGCTTTCAAGGTAAATTTTCTTAAAATGTTTGCAAAAAAACATACTTTTAAAAAGAATTATATAGGGTTCCATAGCGATTTTTTATAGGGGAGGGATATTGAAATGGCTGAACGGAAAATTGTAGGAATCGGCATGCTGGGTGCCGGTTGGATGGGAAGAGCCCACAATAATGGATACAAGACTGCAAAATACATGTACTGGCCAAAGTGCAACTGGGATCCCCAGCTCATTACGATTGGCGATATCAGCGAAGAAATGGGGTGGAGGGCTGCCGAACGATTTGGTTACGAATATGGTGTTGAGGGATATGAGGATATTATAAAAAACCCCAGGGTCGATATTTTTGACAACGTAACCCCTGACAGTTTTCATGCTCAGCCGTCAATTGACGCAGCTTTAGCCGGCAAGCATGTTATTTGTGAAAAACCCCTTGCAGTAGGCGGCCAGGAAGCAAAAAGAATGTATGATGCCGTGACAAAATCGGGTGTAAAGAATATGTGCTGCTTCAGCTACCGCTTTTTGCCTGCCGTACGCCTTGCATATGAGCTGCTGCAAAGTGGAACGTTAGGGAAAATATACCATTTTTCAGGGAAATACTATCAGGATCACGGAAGCGCAGTTGAAACTCCTGCCGAGGATATCTGGTATATCGGCTGGTCGGGAATTGCTCAGGGCATAACCTCACACCTCATCGATATGTCAAGATTCTTGATTGCCGAGATTAAAACGGTAAATGGCATGTCCAAAACCTACAACAAGGTAAGAAACTCAAAGAACGGTCCAATTGACGTTACTTCGGACGAGGGTTTCTTTTCGATGATTGAGTTCGAAAACGAAGTATCGGGTGTTATTCAAAGCTTAGGTGTGGCAAACGGCAGACGCAGTGAGTTTTCCTTCGAGATATACGGATCCTGCGGGAGTATGACATGGAATGTTGAGGAGCCGAATTTCTTGAACGTTTACCTGTCTGATACCGTAAATTCCAAAGTTATCGGCTTTACAAAGGTATGTGCGACAGAGCCGAACCATCCGTTTATGGATGTGTGGTGGCCAAAGGGACATACCCTTGGCTGGGAGCACGGGCATATCAATATGCTGGCTCATTTTATCGATTGCGTTGCAAATGACAAACCGGTTGCGCCTTTTGCCGCAACCTTCGAGGATGGATACAGGGTAGCTGTGATCATTGATGCCATAAATGCATCTTCGGCGCAAGGGAGAAAGCTTGAAGTGAATTTCTGAAAATAAGTCCAATATTATCTAAAAGAAACCCGATAGTTCTGAATGTCGAGAAAAAAATAAAGGAGAGGTGGCAATATGAAAAATAACAAATATGTGGAAGATGTGTCTATTGAAGGCAGACGCATTGAAATTGATATCAAACTTAGAAGAATAATCTCAATGCTGGATGAGGAGGGACTTGATGCTCTGGTATTAACAAAGCATTCAAATTACAGCTGGATGACAGCTGGTGGGAAAAGCTTTGTTACGGTTTGTGTTGACGCAGGAGTTGTTTCTCTTCTGATTACAAGAAAAGGGCTTTATGCCATCACCAATATTATTGAAGAATCGCGGTTCAGGGAGGAAGAACACCTAGAGGAATTAGGGTTCAAGATTATATCACAGGAATGGTATGAGAATAGAACAGCCGACATTATTGCCGGGATTGCGGGGGATATGAGCAAGGTGGGCACCGATATGCTCATGGGCTGCGCGAAGCTTATCAATGACAAGATTAACCCGCTGAGATACTCTCTGACTTATAATGAAATATGCAGGTATCTATATTTGGGGGATACGCTATCTGCAGCCTTGGAGCAATATATTTCTACAGTTAAACCTGGAATGACTGAATATGAAATTACAGGCGGTTTATGTGAAGCACTTTGGAAGCATAATATCGACCAGGTGCTGTTTTTAGTAAGTGCCGATGAGCGGTCATATAAATACAGGCACGGTGTACCAACGGAGAAAAAACTGGAAAAACATCTCAACATTTCAGTTAACGGGCGCTATAAAGGCCTTATTACCACTGTCACCAGGATGGTTCATTTTGGGGAAATAGATGAAAAGCTATTAATACAATATGACCGGACATGTGAAATAGAGTGCAGGACTATAGCCTCCGTTGCAATCGGTACTGATGACATTATGGCGTACAATATGTGCAGGAAATCCTATGATGACTCCGGCTATAAAGATATGTGGAGAGTGCATGGACAAGGGGGCGCTCAAGGGTATAACAACCGCGATTATATTATAACCCCTTCCTCGCACGGCATCACACAGATAAATCAATGTTATTGTTTTAATCCTGTTATCGATGGAACCAAAACCGAGGATGCATTCATAATTGCCGAACATGGACCTCTGTTTGTGACCAAGCCTGTTACCTTCCCGAAAATATTAAAGGAGATAAACGGTATTGTATTTGAAAGGGCTGGGTTGTTGGTTATTGACTAGTACTCTGTAAGCCTTAAAGCTTATATTATTCGGCGAGGAAAATTTTAGTAGACCAAGGCGGAGGATTGAGAAATCAATGGGATATGATATGACTTGAAATTTCTGCCTGCCTGATATACAATTTAGTAAAATGCCTGAATTTGAGAGCAGAGGGAATGATGAAAAATATAGACCGCGGAGATGAGCTGCAGCATAATGCCAAACTACTGACGACATTGCTGGATGTATCAAACCTAGTTTCATCAACAATGGATTTGAAGCCATTGCTGGAAGCTATTCTGGAAAAACTCGGAGACATCATTGAATACAATAATGCCAGGATATTTACCGTAACGGGCGCTCAGGTCAAGGTTGTCGCCCACATATCCGAGTTTGCGGCGGATCAGGGGTATTGTTGCCCGTTTCCCCTTGGAATACAGTTTATTTCGAGTAAAAAACCTATAGTAATAAACGACATATATTCAGATGACGTACTTGCGATTGCTTTTAGAAGCAGCATGGACAAATACATGGCAGACGGATTCAGGAACGTGCGTTGCTGGATGTGTCTGCCGATGGTTGCCAAGGACGAGATAATCGGAGTATTGACACTTGATCATGACATAGCGGGGTACTACAAAGCTCACCATATTGAGCTGGGCACTGCTTTTGCAAACCAGGCGGCAATAGAGCTGAAAAATATCAAGCTTTTCAATGAGACAGTTAAAAAGTCTGATGAAATCAAAACAATGTTCAATATACAGCAGGCCATTACCGGCCGGCTGGAGCTGGATGTTGTACTGAAGCTGATTGCAGATGAGGCATTGCGCCTGACAAATTCCGACTCAACTGCTGTTTTTCTGGCGGATGGAGAAGAACTGGTGCTTTCAGTTTTATCAGGGGTCAGCTGCGATGGTTTGATTAGTTTTCGTTTACCTGCCCGTGATTCTGCTATAGTGGAAAGCCTTAAGCAAAAAGCATCCGTCATATTGGATCATTCCCGGTTGGACCAGAGACAGGAGCGGGAGCTTATTGCAGCAACAGGTATGAATACCTGCCTCTGCGTACCACTTTTAGCAGGCTTGAGAGCTGTCGGTGTTATTGTTGCATTCAGCAGGCGCTCCAACGAGTTTGATGCTGAAGATGATCGAATTCTCAACATGTTTGCCCCCATTGCAGTCATAGGTATAGAAAATGCCAGGCTGTACCAGGAAGAAAAGCACAGGCATCTGGAGGACGAGCAGAGAAGATATATAGCAGAGGGCTTAAGGGATATTCTTACGGTTCTGAATTCCAACCGCACCCTTGATGAAATACTTGATTTTATAATCATGGAAGCGGCCAGGCTGTTGAAAACTGATTCTGCAGCTCTCTACCGGCTAAACAGCGATAAAAAGACTCTGGTGCTTGAAGCTGCCTGCGGCATGCCCCGCCTCATGCCGAAGAACACATTTGTGAGCATTGGTGTCCTGTGTAAAGCGTTTATGGAACGAAAACCGGTTGTTAAGACGGATTTATCAGAACTGGATTTAATGATAAATGGGAATCCGGATATTGAGAATTATTTGAATTGGTTGCGTTACAACTGTACCGGACTGATTGCAGTGCCGCTTGTCTGCATGGATGAAGTCTATGGCGGAATAGCATTTTATATAAGGAAGGATGGAGAGCAGCCCGCGCATAACCTTTCAAAAGATGATATCGACCTGGCAATGATCTTTGCAGATCAGGCCGCATTAGCTATCGACAATACACGTCTTAGAAAACAAGCTGAGGATATGGCTGTGGTTGCCGAACGAAACAGGCTTGCCCGCGATCTTCACGATGCTGTAACTCAAACATTGTTTTCTGCCAACCTGATTGCAGAAGTTCTTCCAAGGATATTGGAACGCAGCAGAGAAGATGGTCTCAATAGGCTTGAGGAGCTAAAGCAACTGACACGCGGCGCCCTATCGGAGATGCGGACATTGCTGTTTGAACTGCGGCCTGCCACACTTGTAGATGCGCCCCTGGATGAACTGCTAAAGCAGCTTGCAGAGTCTGTTGCCGGGCGGGCCAGAATTCCCGTTTCACTTATCATCACCAGCCCGGTCAAATTGCCTACTGATGTAAAAATAGCTTTTTACCGTATTGCACAGGAAGCCTTGAGCAATATTGCAAAACATTCGGGCGCTCAAAAAGCTACTGTAGAGGTAAAGCTATATGATGATGAACAAACCGGGAACCCTGTAGCCATATTGAATGTCAATGACAATGGGCGGGGGTTTGACCCGGCCAGGGTTACATCGAAACACCTTGGTCTGGGAATTATGCGGGAACGGGCCAGAGCAGCTGGTGCCAGGTTAAAAATCGAATCAAAAACCGACGAGGGAACAACGATAGAACTGAAATGGTTTAGCAGCGAGCAGATCATATAGTTCATCGACGAATAGGAAACTGGTTAAAATGGGTGATGAAAATATGGGTACTGAAAAAATAAAGATATTGATTGCAGATGACCATTCTGTTGTCAGAAGCGGTCTTGGGGCATTCCTTCAGGTTTATGACGACCTTGAGCTTATAGGAGAAGCAGCCAACGGAAAGGAAGCGTTAGCAGCTTGTGCCGTAAAACGGCCTGATGTAGTGCTGATGGATATTGTCATGCCGGAGATGGATGGAGCAAAAGCGACTCAAGCGATCCGTGAGAGTTTTCCGGATATACAGGTGATTGTGCTTACCAGCTTCAAGGAAGACAATCTTATTGAGGATGCACTTAAGGCCGGAGCTATCGGATATCTTCTGAAAAACATATCGGCAGATGAGCTTGCTGCAGCTATACGCAATGCTCATATCGGACGCCCGACGCTGGCACCGGAAGCTACACAAGCACTTATGAAAGCATCTGCACGCAGAAATGCCCCTCAAGCAGAATTGACTGCAAGAGAGAAGGAAGTTCTTGTAATGATGATCGAAGGATTAAGCAATCCAGTAATCGCCCGAAAGCTTATAGTCAGCAGATCTACGGTAAAATTCCATGTCAGCAGCATTCTGGCAAAGCTGTCGGTATCCAGCAGAACAGAAGCTGTCGCCAAGGCCATACAAAAAAAGCTGGTTTGAGCAAGGATTGGGGATACCTAACATAATTCCCATGTAAACTGTCTTTAAAGAGCAGGCTGTCGCTTTGTCTGTGCTGAGAAAAATATGCGAATACCTCGGGTGCAATATCGGGGATATTATGGATTTTTATAAGGAGTGGAGATTTTTGATTGGATTAAAGCGCGGTCTCGTTGAGCTTTATGACCACGAATATATAATGGGAAGGTGGAAATATGTTAAGATCAATGATACATGTGTATGTTAGACGAACTCTGGAGTATCATTCAAGGATTTATTAAACTTTCAGCATTATCTTTTAGTTCATTTTAAGACTATCCAGCAAGCTATACGGCACCTTTAGCAAGCCACCGCCGCTTCCTATTTCTATATCCGGCTTGAAGCTGCCGTGGAAGTCGCTGCCGCCTGTGCGCAGCAGCTTATGCTTCTGCGCAAGCTGAAGAAGTATCTCTGTCTGCTCTGCGGTATTCCCGCTATAATATGCTTCAATGCCCTTCAAGCCCATCCCGGCAAGCTGCCCCAGCAGAATATCCAGCTGGTCAGCGCCCATATTCAGATATATTGGATGAGCCAATACCGGTACGCCCCCGGCATTGATAATTTCAGAAATACCTTCTGCCGGTGTCAGTTTATCCTTCCTAAAATATGCCGGCCTACCACTGGCCAGATATTTATCAAAAGCTTCGTTTGCGCTCACTACATATCCTTTATCCACCATAAACCTTGCTATATGGGGTCTTCCAACGATACCACCAGTCGCAAGTTTATTCACTTCGCATATAGATATATCAAACCCCAGTTCGTTAAGCTTGCTGATAATTCTGGGATTGCGCTGCCTTCTTTTCTCCAGAAGCTCCTCAAGAGTTTTTTGCATCGACTCATATTTTCCATTAACAAAATATCCCAGCAGGTGCATCTCAGAAATAAAGGAAACACCTATTTCAACACCGGCAATCACCTCAATGCCAAGTTTGTTGCCTTCTTCAAGAGCCTGCCTCACGCCATTTGTTGTATCATGGTCCGTCACCGCAACAGCTGCAAGGCCTTTTTCAAACGCATGCCTTACCAGTTCTGCAGGTGTCATGCTGCCATCCGACGCTGTAGTATGAGTATGTAAATCTATGAGTCTTTCTTGCTCCATTAAGTGCGTCTCCTATCCGGTTTGTTTTAGGACTGCAGCGAAAACTGCCGAATAGTCCTTGCAGAAATAACACATGAGAGCATTCAAATTATTTCTGCAAGGCACATGAATACCAATCAAAAAATGAAGTTTTCGCAGTACCAGTATAAGAACTTACCACCCTCATCGTAAAACCAACCCAGCTTACATCCCCTGTCCGGAAAAGTATATGAAAAATTATACCCAGTTACGTCAGCAGTCGGCTCTATATATATTCCATTATT
>CAYGHY010000077.1:0-12867 GCA_964349435.1 uncultured Oscillospiraceae bacterium | reverse complement strand
CTTATATAGAGAGGAAAAGGTAAAATATTTGTCGAACAAATTTATTGACAGTGACTGTATAATTGTATACAATAATACAAATATACAATTGAAGCAGGGTGGATGATATGCTGGAATTCAATAAAAGGACCAACACACTCGAACAGAATCAATACCGCTATTCATTACAGGACGTAGATTCTCCCAATCTTTTCAGGGAGATATTCAGTTATGATGAGATACCCAAATGTGCTTTCAATCACAGAAGAGTGCCGATGTTTCCTGCTGATGAATTATGGATTACCGATACTACTTTCAGAGATGGGCAGCAATCCAGGGCACCCTACACAGTGGAGCAGATAGTAGCACTTTTTGATATGCTGCACAGACTTAGCGGGCCAAACGGAATTATCAGGCAGAGCGAGTTTTTTCTTTATAGCGACAGAGACAAGGAAGCTGTTTATAAATGCCAGGAGAGAGGCTATGCCTATCCGGAGGTAACTAGCTGGATCAGGGCTACAAGGAGCGATTTCCAACTGGCAAAGGATATGGGCATGAAGGAAAGCGGTATTTTAGTCAGCTGCTCTGATTATCACATTTTTAAGAAGCTCAATATGACCAGAAAACAGGCGTTGGATCATTACATGGGTATTGTTAAAAACGCCATAGAGGTGGGGATTAAACCGCGGTGCCACTTTGAAGATATTACCAGAGCGGATTTCTATGGTTTTGTTGTACCCTTCGCATTAGAATTGCGCAAACTCAGCGATGATTGCGAGGTGCCAATCAAAATAAGAGCCTGCGACACACTCGGCTATGGTGTTTCATATCCCGGAGCCGCATTGCCCAGAAGCGTACCAGGCATCATATATGGACTTAGGCACCATGCAGGTTTCCCAAGCGAGCTTCTGGAATGGCATGGACACAATGATTTCTACAAGGCGGTTTCAAATTCGGCATGCGCCTGGATGTACGGCGCATCGAGTGTCAACTGCTCCTTGCTGGGCATTGGAGAGAGAACAGGCAATACGCCTCTTGAGGCTATGGTTATTGAGTATGCACAGCTCAGAGGCAATACAGACGGTATGGATACGACTGTAATCACCGAGATAGCAGACTTCTATGAAAAAGAGCTCGGATATCCGATACCTCCAAGAACGCCATTTGTAGGCAGGCATTTCAATGTCACCCAGGCAGGTATTCATGCAGATGGTTTGTTGAAGGATGAGGAAATATACAATATATTTAACACGAACAAATTGCTGAACAGGCCTGTCGGAGTGGCCATAAATCAGACATCCGGTTCTGCGGGAATTGCCCATTGGATTAACAGCTTCTTTGGATTTGCGGGAAACAAGAGGCTGGACAAAAAGGACGAAAGGGTTATAAAGATAAAGAATTGGGTGGATGAGCAGTATAAAAACGGAAGAGTTACCGCGTTGAGCGACAGTGAGCTGGAGGAGGCAATAAAGCTGCTGGCCCCGGAGATATACGATCTGGTGCTGTAAAAGAACATCTAAGAAAGGAATTTGACATGGGAATGAATTTGGCACAGAAGATTATTATGGATCACCTTATTAGCGGGGAAATGGCTGCGGGAAGCGAAATAGCCATCAGGATAGATCAGACCCTGACGCAGGACTCCACGGGAACGATGGCGTACCTGCAGTTTGAGGCCATTGGTATACCGCGGGTTAAAACAAAGAAATCAGTTGCATATATAGATCATAATACGCTTCAGGAAGGCTTTGAAAATGCTGACGATCATAAATATATACAGACAGTTGCAGCCAGGCACGGCGTTTATTTCTCCAGACCCGGTAACGGCATATGTCACCAGGTACAACTGGAACGGATCGGCGTTCCGGGTATGACGCTGTTAGGCTCCGACAGTCATACGCCCACCGGAGGAGGAATAGGCATGCTGGCGATTGGTGCAGGCGGACTGGACGTTGCTGTAGCAATGGGGGGCGGGCCTTATTACTTGACGATGCCGAAGGTGTGCAAAGTAGAGCTTAATGGCAGGCTGAAGCCGTGGGTGTCGGCAAAGGATGTTATCCTTGAAGTATTGCGCCTGCTGACGGTTAAGGGCGGCGTGGGAAAAGTCATAGAGTACGCTGGAGGAGGAATAGCCACGCTAACAGTACCTGAAAGGGCTACCATTGCAAACATGGGTGCCGAGCTTGGCGCAACTACCTCCATATTCCCCAGTGATGCTGTCACAAAGGCATTCCTCAAGGCACAGAACAGGGAAAGCGACTGGGTTGAGCTTCTGCCGGACGAGGATGCAGTATATGACGAAGAAGTGGTAATAGATCTTGGAAGCTTGGAGCCGATGGCGGCCATGCCCCACAGCCCTGATAACGTGTCAGCCGTATCCCGGATTGGCGCAATTAAGATAGACCAGGTGGCCATTGGAAGCTGTACCAATTCATCCTACATGGATATGATAAAAGTAGCACGTATATTGAAGGGAAAGACCGTTCATAGGGATGTCAGTCTTGTCATCGCTCCCGGTTCCAGACAGGTACTGACCATGCTGGCAAAGGAAGGAGCGCTGGCAGATATGGTCGCCGCAGGAGCAAGAATTCTTGAGTCGGCCTGCGGTCCTTGTATCGGTATGGGTCAGGCGCCCTCGACAGGGGCTGTTTCTCTTAGAACCTTTAACAGGAACTTTGAAGGAAGAAGCGGAACTGCTTCGGCAGGCGTATATCTGGTAAGCCCGGAGACAGCTGCTGCAAGTGCTATTGCAGGCGAATTGACCGACCCCCGCAAGCTTGGTGATGCACCGGTCTTTAATATGCCGGAAAGCTTTTTGATAAATGACAACATGATGCTGGCACCCGCTCCTGAGGGTAATAACGTGGAAGTAGTCAGAGGTCCCAACATCAAGCCGTTTCCAATTAACCGGGAGCTGCCTGTAAAAGTTGAAGGCGCCGTATTGATTAAGGTGGGAGACAACATCACCACTGATCATATCATGCCATCCAATGCCAAACTGCTACCCTACAGATCCAATATTCCCTATCTTGCAGAATATTGCCTGACGCCATGCGATCCGGAATTTCCGAAGCGCGCCAGGGAATCCGGCGGCGGCTTCATTGTCGGGGGCTCCAATTATGGTCAGGGCTCCAGCCGCGAGCATGCCGCGCTGGCGCCGCTCCAACTTGGTGTGAAGGGTGTTGTGGCAAAATCCTTTGCAAGGATACACATGGCCAATCTTGTAAACTCAGGCATAATACCTATGACTTTTACAGATGAGGCAGATTATGAAAAAATGAATAACGGCGATGTTCTGATACTTGAGAATGCCAGAGAACAGATCGGATCCGGAAGCGAACTGATATTGACCAATAAGACAGCAAATACTTTTATAAAGGTGCAGTCAGCATTGTCCGGCAGACAGGTGGATATACTGCTGACAGGCGGCTTGCTAAATTATACAGGAGGCCTGAGCAAGTAGTGTATTGCAATGCGGGTGACATAACATACTTAGCTTCAGTGTAGTTCCGCGGAAAAGTTTAAGAGGAAGTTATGTTTTGACGAACCCCTTAAAATAAAATAAATTGTTCCAATAGGAGTGAATAATTCAATGGTTGCTTATGGAGATGGTGATTCGATGTCCGGTTCACTGCGAAGCAGAGTTTTCAGCCAGCTGCAGAACAATATTCTCAATGGCCTCTACGAGCCTGGTGAAAGTCTTATAGAAACCAAACTCTCCGATGAACTCGGGGTCAGCAGAACCCCTGTGCGTGAGGCGTTAAGACAGCTTGAACTGGAGGGGCTGGTACAGGCCGTACCAAATAAGGGTGTCGTTGTAAAGGGTGTTTCAGCTCAGGATATTCAGGATATCTACACGATCAGAATGCTGATTGAGGGCCTTGCCGCCAGATGGGCCACAGAAAAAATTACATCTCAGGAGCTGGAAGAACTGATGGAAACGCTGGAGCTGGAGGAATTCTATACCATGAAGAACGACAACAAACATCTGCTGCAGTTCGATACGCGGTTTCACGACATTATTTTCAAAGCATCTAAAAGCAAGCCTCTGATGCATACGCTCAGTACTTTTCATCATTATGTGCAGAACGCAAGAAAAATATCAATGAGCAGCCCGGTAAGGGCGATGGAGGTACTGGAGGAACACAGGGCTATACTGCAGGCCATAATAGATAAAGATGCCGGTAAAGCCGAACGGCTGACAACGGAGCATGTCAGAAATGCCAGCAGCAACCTGCTCAGGCAAAAGGTAGCAGAGGAGTAGATAGGATTCGCATCCCCTTTCAATTAAAAAAGCAAGTTTCTGCCGAAACTCGCTTTTCTGGTGACCCATAGGGGATTCGAACCCCTGTTACCGCCGTGAGAGGGCGGTGTCTTAGGCCGCTTGACCAATGGGCCATTTTCCTTGCAGCTGCAGGAATAAACCACAACCGCAAGAGTTATTATAGCATGAGTCGTTGGGGATTTCAATAGTCAAAAAAAACAGTTGTTTATATCAAACTCAATGACCCTTAGTTTTTCATTGAGGATGAAGCACTACAATGTTGATTATTTTGGCAGTGTCGGAAACGCATTTATTAATGGCATACTGGTAAGTGACAATTTCTGCAACGGCTCAATATGGGAAATTGGTATAAAACGTCATATGCCCCGATTGGCCGAAAAAGGCATGTATTTTCATATAATTCCTTACAGCGTGGAGAGCGGCGTTATATTTGATCCCGAAATAGAGCTAAGGCATAAACCGGGGGAAGGGATGGCGGCGGAGATATATTCCATCACGGCAATTCCTGAATACAGAGTTGTATTACAAATAAACGGGCATACGGAATAATGCTTCAACCTATAAAGTGTGAGGTGGATCAAATGAAAGGGGTTACAATGAAATATATTGAAAGGCTCGAAGCTTTTTGGGCCGGAGAAAAGCCTGACCGCATACCGTACACGATTTATCAGAACGAATGAAAGGAATACCCGAACGATCCGGCGTGGCAGAAACTGTATGACAATGGCTTGCTTATCACATGGTTTATTCCCAGTGTCGGAAATATAACGCAGAATGTTGAATTCAAAAGTAAATCTTATATAGAAGCTGGGTTGCACCATATGGGGTAGCGCTGGTTGAACTTGGCAGATCGCCCATCCAAGTAATATTGGTTGACTATGTCGGGCTGGAGAATTTCTCCTACCATCTCTATGATTTTGAAGATGAGATGATGGCAAATATTTAATAAGAATTGATTGATTTGCTTTACCCTATGACCTTAAATCAGTGGCGATGAGACTCATTTAAAATACTAAATCGAGCACAAGGAGGAGATGTGGCAATGGATAAGCAGAAATATCTGGCTGAGATTAACAAGGTAGTGTCGGAGGGCGAATTCCGGGACAATTGGGATTCGCTTTCGCACTATAAAACAGCAGAATGGTACAAAGATGCAAAATTTGGGATATTCATCCACTGGGGTGTATATTCTGTTCCTGCATTTAACAATGAGTGGTACTCGAGAAACATGTACATTCAGGGAAGCGAAGAATTTGAGCATCATGTGAAAACTTATGGCGAGCATAAGAGTTTTGGATATAAGGATTTCATTCCTATGTTTAAAGCGGAGGAATTTGATGCTGACGAATGGGCGGAGGTATTCAGACAGGCCGGTGCTAAATATGTTATTCCTGTTGCGGAACATCATGATGGATTTCAAATGTACAAAAGCGATATATCCCATTTTAACGCATATGAGATGGGGCCAAAGAGGGATGTGCTGGGCGAATTGAAGTCGGCTTTTGAAAAAAAAGGTCTGGAATTGGGTGCATCCAGCCATAGAGTTGAACATTGGTTTTTTATGGGACATGGTAAGGAATTTGATTCAGATATAAAGGAGCCGCTGGTTTGCGGTGATTTCTACTGGCCGGCGATGCCTGAGTCTGACCATCAGGATTTGTTCAGTGCCGACCCCTCACAGGAGTACATGGAGGACTGGCTTTTGCGTACATGTGAGATAGTTGACCGCTATCGTCCGAAAATCATATATTTTGACTGGTGGATTCATCACAGTGCAGTAAAACCATATCTGAAGAAATTTGCAGCATATTATTACAATCGCGCTGCAGAATGGGGAATTGAGGTAGCAATCAACTACAAGCATGACTCATTCATGTTCGGCAGTGCGGTGGTTGACATTGAACGTGGGCAATTTGCAGAACAGAAGCCGTATTTTTGGCAAACGGATACCTCAGTTGCTAAAAATTCATGGTGCTATACCGCGAACAACAGCTACAAAACAGCAAATGAGATTATATGCGATCTTGTTAATGCCGTAAGCAAAAATGGATGTTTGCTTTTAAATATAGGGCCTAAGGCTGATGGAACCATTCCTTGTGAGGATAAGGCTATTCTGCAGGAAATTGGCGAGTGGCTGAAAGTGAACGGGGAAGCTATCTACGGTAGCAAAGTGTGGCGTACTGCCGGAGAAGGTCCTACAAAAATTGAAGAGGGGCAGTTTACCGATAATGTGTCGAAGGTGTTCACATCTGAAGATATTCGTTTCACTGTAAACGGCTCGAGTATATATGTCACTGTGCTGAGCTATCCTAAGGATGGCAGGATAAGAATTTTGTCGCTGGCGGACAAAAATGCTGCAAAGCTACCTCATTTCCATGGTATCATTAAGGCTGTTTCGGTGCTGGGTTTTGATGAAAAACCTGTATGGAAACGCACAGATGAAGCACTGGTAATCAGAACAGAAAAGGTGTGGAGTGATAGACCGGTTGTAATAAAAGTACAGGTTGATTAGTAGTCTCACCACTTTGGCATATAAGGGTATGGGCACCCGGATGCGGTCAGTTTTGCCCGAATTTCGACAAGGCAGCCGCAATGCTTACAGGTGGTGCCGTATTGGAGACTTGCGCACGTATTGCAGTGCGCAAGCCTCTTATTGTATTCTTCCTCTGTGACTGCCTTTATGTCTTTTATTCTCAATGCTTCGCCGAAGAGCTTTTTTATTTCCTCCGGGTTCAGCCTCACTGATGCCGAGCAGCCCTTGCATTCCGAAATTTCCATTTGTGCAATCTCCCGCCTTCCAATGTCAATGTGTCAATAACCCCGTCCCCCCGACACCCCCGACAGTAAGCGCAGTTACAGACATTGGCTTAAGTTTAATGTCGAATCTTCCGTTCTGAACAGCGATATCCTTCAGCGCTGCCGGCTTCACATTTTCAGGCGCCTCAAAGGTATTGTGCGCATTCATTGCGGAGCCGGTGAGGACAGTTCCGGAAGCTTTGAAGCAATCCGCACCCCTTATTTCAAAGCTCACGTCCATTCCGCTGTCGGGTTTGAGATTACACAGTGTTATATGTATCCTGCCTTCTGAATTGATGGAAGAGGATACACTGAGAGATGGGATACTCGCTTCGCCAAGTCTATAGCCCGGTGTGTCACATACGGTATGGAGAAGTTCGGCATCCATATGTGCCTTGTACATATCAAACACATGATAGGTAGGTGTAAGAAGCATTTTTTCTCCCTCAGTCAGAATTACCGACTGTAATACATTGACCAACTGTGCGATATTTGCCATGCGTACCCTGTCGCAGTGGGTATTGAAGATGTTAAGGTTGATCCCCGCTACAAGAGCATCCCTGACAGTGTTTTGCTGATACAGGAAGCCGGGGTTTGTGCCGGGCTCAACATTGTACCAGGTGCCCCATTCATCAACTATTATTGCGATGCGCTTTTCAGGGTCATACATATCCATGACGGTGGAATGCTTTGTTACAAGCTCCTCCATACGCAATGTTTTACTTAGCGTATTGAACCAGCCGGTTTCATCAAACTCGGTTGAGGAACCTTTGTCACTCCACACGCCGGTGGGCAGCGTATAATAATGAAGACTTAAGCCGTCCATATGTTTTCCGGCTTCACGCATCAATACTTCTGTCCAGCGGTAGTTGAAATCATTTGCTCCGCAAGCAATTTTGAAAATTTTATTATCACCGTAATTTCTTACATATGTGGCATAGCGTCTGTATTCGTCGGCATAATACTCCGGCCGCATATTGCCGCCGCAGCCCCAGTTTTCATTACCTGCTCCGAAATATTTCAGTTTCCATGGCTTATCTCTGCCGTTCTGCTGTCTGAGATTGGCCATGGGGGATTGTCCGTCAAAGGTCATGTACTCTACCCACTGTTGCATTTCATGTACCGTACCGCTGCCGAGATTGCCGCTGATGTAGGGCTCGGCGCCGATTAATTCGCAAAGCTTAAAGAACTCATGAGTACCGAAGCTGTTGTCTTCAACAACACCGCCCCAATGGGTATTGATCATTTTAGGGCGTTTTTCTTTAGGACCTATGCCGTCCTGCCAGTGGTATTCATCGGCGAAGCAGCCGCCCGGCCACCTGAGCACGGGTATTTTCAGCTTTTTCAGCGCTCCGATAACATCGTTGCGGATACCGTCGGTATTGGGTATGGGCGAGTCCTTTCCTACCCATATACCTTCATAGATGCACCTACCCAGATGCTCTGAAAAATGGCCGTAAATGTTTTTGTTAATGATGCCTTTTCTAATATCGGCGTTTAGCTGAACTCTAACCATTCTATTCAACTCCTGTTCATTTTATTTTTTTAGCCTATTACCACAGCTAAATAAGCATTAATTCATCGGCATATATGCGCCTATCAATTAAATTCAATTATCTGTGAAAGTCTCCATATATACACCCATTTTTCTGTATAGTACCATGATGAGGTGGAAAGCGTCAAACTTTTTGTGCATAGCTTAGCTCATATAAACGGTGTTACGATGCGATGTGTGATAAAATATGAATGGGGCAGATTAATCATATAGACCGGAGGCAATTTAGCTAATGAAAGATCATCACTCGAAGAATGTCCTGAAACAGAATACCCAACGGCTGGACAAGCTGCTGTCCAATTTCGGATACGGTTCCAGAAGCGGGGTAAGAGGACTTGTAAAAGACGGTTTGGTCAAGGTCGACGGAGGCATAGCAAATGATGCTTCACTGCATGTTGACCCTGTTAACAGCAGAATTGAAGTAAATGGTGAAATACTCATTTATAGAGAGTTCATTTATATTATGATGAACAAACCAGCAGGTGTTATTTCTGCGACATATGACAATAAACATAAGACAGCGATTGATTTGCTGCCGGATGAATTCTCGTGCTTCGACCTGTTTCCGGCAGGCAGGCTGGATATTGACACGGAGGGCATGCTTTTACTGACCAATGACGGACAACTGGCGCACAACCTGCTTTCACCAAAAAAACATGTATCAAAGAGGTATTATGCTTTGATAGAAGGCTTGGCGACTGATGAGGATGTCAGGCTCTTTAAAGAGGGCATTATACTGGATGACGGTTATAAAACGATGCCTGCCGGACTGGAAATCATCAAAACGGGCCAGCGCTCAGAAATAGAGCTGTCGCTGCATGAGGGTAAGTATCACCAGGTGAAGAGGATGTTTGAAGCAGTAGATAAAAGGGTTGTTTACCTGAAGAGGATACAGATGGGTGGGCTTAAGCTGGATGAGACATTGGAACCCGGCGGATGCAGGGAGCTGACACCGGAGGAAGTGGAAATGGTGAAATGTCAACAATAAATGTGCAGGATTGCTGCGCTAAGTATGCAACGGCAAAGCAGCGCCGGTGATTGCATATGCAGCACTTCCCCAAGGATCGTCGACGGCGTGGAAATCTCAGTCCTCCAGCCTATCTGATGCTAACTGCAGGACGTTCTCGCCGGTATATTCGATCTCCGGATCAATTCCATTCCCCTGAATATTTTTACCCTTTGGCGTGAACCATTTTAGGATCGTGGCTTTCACTGCGTAGCCCCTCTTGAGGGACAGCGTATATTGGCCGATTCCTTTCCCAAAAGTCCTGCTCCCAATCAGCTCAACATGCTCCAGATTATCGTTCAGAGCGGCAATCATATTTTCTGATGCGCTTGCAGTATTCTTGTTTTGTAAAATGATTATCTTTTTATATTTCAAGGGTTGATTCATGTTTGAACGGTATACATGCTTCCTCCAACGAAACTGATCAATGGCAACTATGGTCTTTTTAGGCAGGAACATGCTCGAAATGTCCACCATTACATCAATATCACCGCCCCGGTTATCCATTAGGTCGATAATAATATTCTCCCTGCTTTTCAATTGTTCCATATTATCCTGCATGAATTTATGAGTATAGGTGGAAAAGTTTGTAAGCCTTAGGTAAAGTGTTTTATCATTCATTATTTTTATTTCAGACGCCGCGGCTTCCCGTTTCTCCTCCCGACGATATTTTACCAGTGCTGAGGGGGTATACAGATAGGTATACCTGTCGCCTTTTTCATCACGGATCCTGTTTGTGACCACTGCTATCACCATGTTATCAAAGTTATTGAAATATTTGCCTTTAACATCCGTGCCAAGCTCTTTTTGGAAGACCTCATCCAGGGTATCAGTATAGATATAGCTGCTGGTGATGAAATGCTTGAAGGCAAGGTAGTCAAAATTCAGATAAAGATAAAATGCCGCAAGTGCAATTAAAGCTGCCAATACACCCAATGCGGCATGATATCTCTTTTTATAGCGTTTCAGTAGTACTTCTGCAGTCAGGTTCTGCTTTTTTTTATGTCGTTTCATATATAGGTTTCTTAGCTTTCTACATACCTTTTGATTTTTTTTGTGGTAGTCTTGGCAAATTCTTCTTCCTTCAGGTTAAAGTCTTTAACATATTTATAAATGACAAGGCCTTTATTCACTTCCTTGACCACTTTGCGAATCAGTTCATATACCTCTTCAGAGTTGGGCTTACGGTCTGCGAATTCTGCCTGTATGGCTTCCATATCAGGAAAAATGGTGGCTGATACGACTATATCACCATATACGGGATCATCCTTGCCATATACTATGCATTCCTTGATGTAAGAACTCTTTCCAAGCAATGATTCAATCTCTTCAGGATAAATATTCTTGCCGTTCTTTGTAATAATGACATTTTTCTTTCTGCCTGTAATATACACAAATTTCTCATTATCCATGTAACCAAGATCACCTGTATAAAACCAGTCGTCTTTCAGAACTTTAGCTGTTATTTCCGGGTCTTCATAATAACCCATCATTACGCTGGGGCCTTTTACACATATTTCACCGACACCGTCGGTTCCCGGATTGTCAATTCTAATGTCGAGGCCGGGTAAAGGCAGACCTGCCGAACTATCTTTGAAATCGACATCTCTGTTCAAAGTCACAATAGGACTGCATTCGGTGAGACCGTAACCCTGTATAAATAAAATACCCATACTTCTGAAGCCTTTTGACACTTCAGGATCAATGCCTGCCGCACCGCTAATGAAAAGTCTGACATTGCCGCCAAAAGTATTATGTATTTGAGCGAAAAGCTTCTTGGTAATGTCAATACCTGCCTTCTTAAGCAGATTGCTGAGCTTGATGCCCAGCTTTAGTTTTTTAAGCACCTTCGGATCCTTTGCCGCCTGATCCCAGATGCGTTTGTAGATGGCTTCGAAAATAAGAGGTACGGCTAGCATGATAGTAGCCTTGGACTCCTGAAGGTTTTTAAGTATATGCCTCAGACCCTCACAGTATGCTATGGTAGCTCCGCGGTAAATCGGGCATAGAAAGCCGCAGGTATTTTCGTATGTATGGTGCAGCGGAAGTATTGACAGGAATACATCGGAGGGAAGGATATTGGTCATGGAGCTCATTGCCATAAGGTTTTCTGCAATGTTCCGGTGACAGAGCATAACAGCTTTGGACATATCGGTAGTTGCTGAGGTAAATAAAAGGATGCTCATGATTTCCGGATCTATTTCCGCATTTATAAAATCCGTGCAACCTTCGGCAACTCTTTTCATACCCTTGTCTGTAAGTGTTTTTAATGGGATAAAGCCGTTTTCGTTATCGTTTTGCGCATCCATGTCAATATAGTGTTTCACAACATCAATACGCTTTGATATGTTCAGGATTTTATCCCTGCAATTGGCGGAAAATATGATTGCATCCGACTTTGACCGGTTGAGTAAGTTTTCAATTTCATTTTCAGGGAGTTCCTTGTCAAGCGGCACGATGACGCCTGTACCGTTTAATACTGCCATGTAGCCGACAGCCCATTCATAGCGGTTTTCACTTATGATTGCTACCCTTCCGTTCTTGAGGCCTAAATCAATCAGTGCCGTACCCAGTGCATCCACGTCGGTTTTAAATTGTCTATACGTAACAGGCTGATAGTTTTCATTTCCTTTGTGTTTGACTAAGAATGCCGTTCTGTCATTAAACAGGGCAGCGCTGGTATCAAGCACTTCTTTAATGGATTTGACTTTACGGATCTCATACAATGGAATGTTTTTCATAACATGCACCTCACTTTTAATATTGGAAGTATACGACGAAAATAGATTACTCTATTATATAACATTCATATACAGTATGAAAGATAAAAAAAAGAGCCTGCCGGCTCTTTTTTTTACCACCTGTTGCCGCCGCCAAAGCCGCCTCTGCCTGAATTGCCGAAGTTGCTATTGCCGCCGCCTCTTCTCTGTGCTTTTTTGGCCTTTCTGCACTCAGGACATCTCTGAGGTTCATTTTCAAAGCCCTTTTCCTTGTAGAAAGCTTGTTCACCCTCTGAAAAAACGAACTCCATGTTGCAGTCCTTGCAGATCAACGTCTTGTCTCCCATGATTATACTACCTCCTCGACTAATTTGGATTTAACTGGTCTAGACTTATTACTCCAACGCTCCAAATCAGACAAGGAGGGTTCGGTCTACAAACAAATTAAATCATAATACGTATCGCCTATCGATACATAAAATATTATAACACGGAACACTGCGCCTTTCAAGCAATATGTTGGAAA